>JALZUU010000254.1 GCA_023300665.1 Saprospiraceae bacterium
TCTTTATGTCTTTTTTGAGCATATAGAGCTTCAGATAAATAATCAGTCCCGCTATTTTGATGTTGCCATACGTGAGTTAGCTCATGAGCAAGTAGTTCTTTGTTTATATTGATATCGCTATTATTAGGCACAAAGATATCATTTCCTATTACCAAAGCTCCGGCAAATTTAGAGAATAAACCTGAGGACCACTTTGGTAGTCTTTTTATTCTTACTGAATCAGAATTTAGAGAGTCTTTAAAAATATGATCAGCAAGCTTGCTTTGATTCTCTGTCAGAGGATTTGATTGTGCGCCAATACTTAATAATGGATTTCCAATGGTAGTGATTACAGCATCAATTGGTGTTTGTATTGTGGCTTTGAGTAGTCCACCTCCAATTTCTTTTATGCCTTGAGTCGCATTGCTAGTTAAAATATTACCAGCTCCATTAAAAATATCCTTACCTGATTCTATTAAATTTAGGCCAATTCCTCTTAGTGCATTGTAGCTTCCTTCTAGTAAATTTGTTCCAAAATCTGCTATGCCTTCAAGGATATTACCTAGGCTTGTAAAGAATCCAGAATCATTTGTTTGAGTTGGGAAATTGTTATTTATTGTTTGAGGAGCATAGTTAATACTTGCTGTGTGCTCTTGATTAAAATTTGCACCAGTATTTAAATTACTAGGAGTTATATTTAGTGGTGAGTCTAGTGACATTTTTAATTACCTTCGTAGATTTTTTTGTTCTACTTTAGTAATCGCCTAGATTAAGATTTAGTTGCTAGTTTTTATAGTTAAATTGTCAGCTAAGTTTACAGTTAAATTAATAGTGTAGATAGACTATGCTTGTAATGTAGTCATTGTCTACTATTAGGTATGTATTGAACTTAAAGTTTGGATTAGATTTTAAATTCAAATTGACTTCAAAACCATCATATTTGTTTTTTAACTGCATATTTTTTAACTGCATATTTTTTAACTGTATTTTTTTTAGCTGTATCTTTTTTAATTCTGCATCCATAAAAGTTAGTTTTTCGATATGATAGAAAGCCTTATATATCGCCTCTTTAGTTGAGAATATGCTTAAGAGCTTTTCCTTGTCATCCCCCACCCATTCTTTTTCACTCTCAGTGCAAATTCTATTTTTTAAATTAAGATTTATATCTCTGTTTCTATATTCTAAATCTATTCCAACTAAGTTATATTTTTTACTAACTATTGCTACGGCCTTATCTTTGCTGTGAGAAATTGAGCCATAAATTCCTTTTGGCCAGATTGGTGCGCCTGATTCGTGTTTTAATATCTTAAAGTTTTTTACTCCTAGCTCTTCTAGGCATTGCTTAGCTGCAATTCTTCCTTTGGTATGAAGTTCATGAGTTAGAGCTTTATGATTTAATTTATCTTTTGTCTCATCATTAGATGTGGAGACTTCTTTGTAGGTGAGGTTTTTATTTATAAACACTGTTTTTTTATATCAAATTTTTAAATTTAAATGCAAAAATAAATAAATAGCGCGATCTAAATTTTTTAAGTAGCTTAACGTCAAACGCTGTTCTAATTTAGAATAGTTCCCTCAGTTGTATTTAAGCAGTTTTACCTGCTCGTAATTTTTAGCCGTATTTTTAGCCGTAAACATTTATAAATATATTTAGCGTATATAGTATGAAAACTATTTCTTTTTTAAGAACCCTTTTGTTAGCAATTTTATCTACAATTATCTTGGCCCCAATTAATGCCCTAGCATTAACGAGTCCTCAAGATCCTGCTACGGAGTCAACGATATTAATAGAACAAGATGGAACTCCTGTATTTAATTCTACAACTTCTGTCCCGGCAGGAACTGATGCGAATAACAGCAACGGGGTTGTCAGAAACTTTGATAATGTCACTTATCTTGTAGAGGTAACGCTAAATGATGCAGATGACACAAATGTAAATGCAACGGTTACGCTAAATGACAAAGGGTCATGGTTGTCTGTTCCTTCAGGTTGCCAGTTGATTGCTGATGGTTTTGCTGTAACTCCTGATTCTTCAATTTCGGATACTACAGGTGATGGGCTAAATGATACCTTATTTTGTAATTTAGGTGCTTACACAGAGGGAACAAAATTGAGTTTTAGACCTGTTGCACAAGCAGTAGGTAATAATTTAGATGTACTTCAAGCAAGTGTAATTTCTAATTCTGATAATAATGTTAATACTGGTGGAATTGGAAGTACTCAAGGCTCTGGTCCAGTTGATGTAGAGATAACTGCAGGGTTTGGAATAAGTCTTGATAAATCAGTAGCTTCTCTTCCGCCTGAAGATGAAGTTGATTATAGACCAAATTACTTTGCTCCAACTGCACTTTCTCCAACTTCAGTAGAAGGTAGTGTGATAGCTTGGCATCTTCTTCTCAGGTATAACACTGGGTCTGAATTTATTGAAGATAACGGCGGTACGGGAACTCAAGACTTTACTCTTCTTGATACTTGGGTAGGGACTCATTCAAATGATTCTAGCGTTGAGGGGGATAATGCAAATGGCAATTTTTCAGATCGTGTAAGATTACTTGGTGATGAAACAGGTAATCCCGCTGATAACTGCTCTCTTCTAGATAACAACCCAGGAACAGTAACTTGTACTCAGGCAGTCGCTGGTGGGCCAATAACAGTCCAAATTAATGGAGTGCCAGTAAACCAAGCCCGTCTTGCTAGAGTTGAACTTAATATGTTTATTCCTTATGACGATGTTTTTGTTCCTAGTGGATTTAGTGGAGCTGAAACATACAATGTTGATAACAGGGTAGAACTTATAGATTGGGGTAATTCTCCTGATCCTTTAGTCATCTCTGCTACTGGAACACCAGATCCTGGTCCTGAGGTTGGAGAAGAAGATTTTCCAGTCTCTGCGCTTAGGCCTGGTCAGCCATTATCTGCTTTTAAAACATTTGATGGCGTAACAACTATTAAGAGTGGACAGAGAGCTGGTGTAAAGGGAGAGATAATAGCCACTACTATCGGTATTAACGAAGGAAGGTTGACTAGCCTTAAGTCAGGGGTTTGTGACACAATAGACACTGATTCTTTTGAATTTGCTGGAGCGATTGGAGCAGGTCAAAGAAGTGGAATCCGTAATGGAACTGCTTCTTTTGGGGTGTATTCATTAGATCCAAGTATAAATGATAGGCCAAGAATACCTCATGATTCTTTTAACCCTAAGCTTACTGTTTTTAACACTCTCGATGTCGCAACTACTGCAGAAAGAGTAGCTTTTACAAGTGATGGGCTAGCTGAAGGCCTGCTAGTTGAGTTCTCAAGTGTTCCTTATTCTGTAACAGGAGATGATCATTATACTGCAACATGTCAAGATGACTTAGACGGAGATCCTACTACAATTGATTGGACTACCGATTATACAACTCTTCCAAATGGCGCAGCTGATGTTGTAAGAGTTAGAATGACTTGGGATAGAAATTATCCTGATTTATTAGCAAAATTTGCCACTGTTACTCCATTATCAATTCAGAGTTCTAATGCTATCTATTCATTTGATTTATTAATTAAAGAGACTGTGACAGAAGGCACTTATCTTCCTAACACTGCAGCGACTTACTTTGAAGATCGTGCTCCTTGGACAAGTTCTACAGCGGATGGATGGCTAGGGACAACTGGAGGAGAGAGCGCCAATACTCTATTAAACATTGAAGATGATGATACAAACGCATTATTTTCATTTACTGTATTAAATGCTGATAGAGTTTTTGTTCTATCTGCTTCAATGGGGATTACAAAGGAAAATGATCCAATAGCACAAGGGCCGATTATGGCAGGAGATGCTGTTAGTTTTACTATTGACCCAAGGGCTGCAGGTTTTACACCAAGCCCTATAACTATGACCTTTACTGATACTTTGCCTGCACAACTAAGCTATCTTTCAGATGATTGTGCTGCTGTTTATGCTGCAGTGGGGCTAACTTGTACAGCAAGTGTTAGTGCAAACCTTAGAGTTATTACATTTAGTGTTCCTAATTATAATTTAGGGGATGATTTACCTGCTTTTACTCTTCAGGCTACTGCAAATGTTGGAATTGCTGCCGGAAATTATGTCAATACTGTGACAATAGATTCTGATTTTGCAGGCTTAACAGATGATAGCCACTGTGATGTTGCAGCCAATAGTTCCGGTAGCGTTACACCAGCTTCAATTAGTAGTTGTATGACTACTTTTTCTGGCCCTCATAGTGATACTGCATCAGTTCAAGTCGTAACTCAATCTGGGCTTTCAGTTAGAAAATCTGATAACGCTATTACAACTCAACCTTTAGCTGATTATGATGTAACTCTTAGTTATAATAATTTAGGTGGAACAGGTATTGGGATAGGCCATTTAATTGATATTCTTCCATATAATGGAGATGGAGCTGATTCTACTCTAAGATTCAACTCAGAGAATCCTACTAACTCAAATACTTCTACGGCCACTGTTGACCCAGACTCTAGAGCAGAGTTTGTATCGATTACACCATCAAGTGCAGGAGAGACATTTGAGTACACAACAGCAGCTTCTAGCACTGTGGATCACAGACCTTGTCACCCAAGTAACTGGGATGCAGGAGATGCGTTAGGAACTGGAAATGCTGACCTTGATGCTATTTGTACTCTTGGATTAATCGACCCAGGAACTGATTTGCCTACTGCAACTCAAGCAGGAACTGGAACGACAGTATGGGGTCCAGCTCCAGCAGAGCTTGCAGATGTTACGGCGGTAAGAGCACTCTTGCCTGCTTTTCCATCTACTGAAGGTGGAAGAGATATCGTAATGACTCTTAATGCAAGTGTTGCTCTTGAGGGAGACTTATACTGTAATAACTTTGGTCTAAACTCTGATCTTCTTACTCTAGATATTATTTCTAACGATGTTTGTGTCGAAGTAGTAACAGGCTCAATCGGAGACTTTGTTTACTACGATGTCAATGGAGACGGGATTCAAGATGCAACAGATGTGCCTCTTGAGAATGTAGCTCTTATTTTAGAAGATTCTGCAGGTAATCCAATTTTTATCGACCCAGCAACGGGTGCGGTTGTTCCAAGTAATTTTCCTGGAGCAGAGCCTTATGTTGTTGAGACAGATTCTAGTGGTAACTATCTTTTTGAGAACCTACCAACAGGGGACTATGTAATCATAGTTGACGAATCAACTCTTCCACGTCCAATGACTCAAACTGAGGATCCGGATGGTAGCTTTAATTCAGCGTCATCGCATTCTCTAGCTCCTACATTGGATGCAGATGGAAACGTGATTGATGTTGAAGATAATACTGAACAAGATTTTGGATATACTGCTCCTCTGCCTGATTTAGGAGATACTGTTTTCTATGATGCAAATGGAGATGGAGTTCAGGATTTAGGAGAGTCTGGGGTAGCTGGAGTAACAGTTAACTTATACGATGATGCTGGTAACTTAGTTGCAACAACAGTGACTGATGGAAATGGTAATTATCTTTTTGAAGACTTATTCCCAGGTGACTACGTTGTAGAGTTTATCCCGCCAACTGGCTATACAATCTCACCTCAAGACTCAGCTTTTGGAGATGGAATTGATAGTGATGCAGACCCTGTAACAGGACAAACAGCGCCAATTACTATTGGAGCAGCTGATGATTTAACAGTGGATGCTGGTATTTTCTTAGAAGACCCTCAAACAGGAGTGGTTGTTCCACCTGCAAGTCTAGGAGATACAGTTTTCTTTGATGCAAATAATGATGGTATTCAGGATCCAACTGAGACAGGAGTTGCTGGGGTGGTTGTAGAGCTTCGTGATGCAGCAGGTAACTTAGTTGCAACTACGATAACTGATGGAAATGGAAACTATATTTTTGATGGACTGATACCGGGAGATTATTCCGTCGTTGTAGTTCCACCGGCTGGCTTTAATATCTCACCGCAAAACGCAGGCGAGGATGACACTCTTGATAGTGATATTAACCCAGTTACTGGCCAAAGTGCAGTAGTTAGCCTAGCACCAGGAGAGAACAATCCAGATTTAGATGCGGGTATTAGTGCACCAGGCGGTGTTGCTTCTCTAGGTGACCAAGTTTGGTTTGATGCTAATGGAGACGGAGTTCAGGATCCAAGTGAAACTGGGGTAGCAGGAGTGATTGTAACTCTTTTTGATAACGCTGGTAATGTAGTTGCAACTACAACAACAGACGCAGATGGAAACTACGTATTTAGTAACTTGCTTCCAGGAGATTACTCAGTTGGCTTTACGCTACCTAGTGGTTACACTTTTACTGACCAGGACGCAGGTGGAGATGATGCAACTGATAGTGACGCAGATCCAACAACTGGCTTAACTAGTTCGGTTACACTAGCTGCAGGGGATAATAATAATGATCTTGACGCAGGCTTAGTGCTCCCTGAGGGGCAACTACCAGCAAGTCTTGGAGATACCGTTTTCTTTGATACCAATGGTGATGGTGTCCAAGATGCAGGAGAGCTCGGTGTCGAAGGTGTAGCCGTAGAGTTATACGATGATGAGGGTAATTTAATTGCGAGCACAACTACTGATACTAATGGAAACTATAGTTTTGAGAACTTAGCACCAGGTGACTACGTAGTAGGGTTTATTGCACCAGATGGCTTTATACTAAGTCCACAAGATAATCCTGATGGAGCCGAGAGTGGAGATAGCGATGCTAATCCAGTAAATGGCTTTACAGATGTTATTACTCTAGAGAGTGGTGAGAATAATACGGATATTGACGCAGGTCTTAGTGAGTTGTCCGCAGTTGGTGATTTTACTTGGGTAGATACTAATGGGGATGGAATTTTCGATGCAGACGAATTACCATTAGAGGGAGTTACTGTAACTCTTTTCGATTCAGAGGGTGATGTAGTTGCAACTACAGTTACTGATGAGAATGGAAATTACTTATTTGAAAGTCTTGTTCCTGGAGAGTATTCAATTGGATTTGAGCCTCCTTCAGGTTTTGAAGGAACAGTGTTAGGTGGTGATAGCCAAGCGGATCCAAATTCTGGATTAAGTGCACCGTTTACTCTTGGTGTAGGAGAGATTAATTTAGACATAGATGCAGGCTTTACATCTAATCCTGAATTTCCAGGAGTAGCAGATGGTCCAACTTACTTCCTATGGAATAACAACCTCGATATGTTAAACGTTGCTGAAATGATCAATGGTGGCGGAGCGTTCTTTGATAGTATCCTATCGGTGTTCTCTGATAATGGAAGCTTTGCTAATCAAGTAGGAACTTGGATTCAACCTGATGGAGCATCTCATTTAGTGATTCCACAAGCAGATAGTACTTACGGAATTGGTCAAATGGATTTAGTTCCTGCAACGAGTGCTTCAGCTTATGATGGAGTTCTAGCTCAGTATCGCTTTGCTCCAGGTGGAAACGAAGTTGAGTTTGCTAAATTTTCTCCATATATACAGGCAACTGGTGGAACTAAGTATATAACTTACAACACTTTTCAACCTAGTATGAATCCAGCACAAGCTAGTAACGAGGTTACTTCTTGGGTCGAGGTTGCAAACCCAGGAGCTGTGCCTCAGTCTTATACTGTTAATCTGTATGATACAGCTGGTAACTTAGTTTCAACTCAAAATATCAGCGTTCCAGCAATGGGTAGGTTTGATGTTCAAGGTGGACACATTGCTCCTGGTGCAACAAACCAAGGTTTGGCAGAAGTAATTCCGGCTGACCCAGCTGCACCTTTTATTACTCAGATATCAAGGTATGGAGGAGATTCTGTTGCAGGAATTCCACCAGCAAGCTTTAGCTTTGCAACAACTTCAGTTGGTAATAATGGATCTACTTCTGAAATAGTAGCACCTGTATCAAGTGGTGGTAATGCGCAGAACTGGGTGATTGTTACTAATACTGCAAGTGTTCCTACTAATGTATTAGTAGAGTTCTTGGACTACTCTGGAAATATTGTTCAGTCTAGCACTGTAAGTATCGCTGGAATGGCTCAGGCTACATTTAATGCAGATTCACTCTTTCCTGGTGGAGCTTCAGGCCTAGTTAGGGTTTCTCCACAGGGGGCGGAAGCAATAATTGCAGATAGTATGTTCTATTTCTATAAGCC
>JALZUU010000255.1 GCA_023300665.1 Saprospiraceae bacterium
GGAGACGCAGAGACCTTCTTACGTGTATATCTTTTAGCGTGTTTTTTTTACGGCACGTTTACGACTTGAGCTAAGACTTTTTGGGCTGCTTCTGCTGCACTTAATCCTTCTACATCTAAGATTAGAATATCTGGACTAGAATTATTGTCTAACATATATTGATAGGCCTTATCGTAATATCCTAATGCGATGGCAGCGGCGGTGGAATAGTCTTGATTTCCTAAAGCTTCTAATGCCGTTTTTACATGTTGTCCTCCTAGTCTTTTGGTTATGCCAATGAATGATTTTTTTAATCCATTTAGATCATACCCTGCATAAACGTCCACTAGGATTTTAACGCGTTCATCGAAGCTTCGCTCTACATTGATAAGGGGTGCCGCTTTCATTTTAGACCAAAACTCTTGAGGAATAAATACACTTCCGATGCTCTTAGATTCATTTTCAATCCAAATTCTTTGAGAGATATTTTTTGTTTCTAGATCATGAAAGAGGTTGTTTTCAAATTGTTCGACAGTGGGCTGTGGTGGTTCTCCGAGAGCACCGAAGGCAGAGCCTTTGTGGTGAGCCAACCCTTCTAAATCGATTATTTGTTCTTGCTCTGCCAAGGCGTGTAGGATGGCGGTTTTTCCACATCCGGTTCTTCCACCTAGTACAAAAAATTGGAAGGGTTGATCTACTAATCTTTTTCGATGGTATTGTCGATAAGCTTTGTATCCTCCTTGAATTACTTGTACATCAAATCCTGCCATTGATAATAACCAACTTAGACTTCCACTTCTTTTTCCGCCTCGCCAACAGTGTAGACAAACTTTTTTTTCTGGTGAAATTTTCTTGGCCCATTTTATAAAACCTGACATCTTTGGTCCAACAAAATCTAATCCTTTCAGTAGAGCAGACTCAGGGCTTACTTGTTTGTATAGGGTTCCGACTTTGACTCGTTCTTCGTTTGAAAATAATGGAAAAGAAATAGCTCCTGGGATATGTCCTTTATCGAATTCAGCGGGGGTTCGAACATCTAGTAACTTCCGATCAGGGTCGTTTGAGGTTACCCATTCTTTGACCGTTATTGTTTTTAGCATGTTTATTTATTGAGTCGTTGAATTCTTGGTTGTATGTTTTTTCTCGGAATCCGCTTGAGTTTTTTCTCGCAGAGATGCAAAGACGCAGAGACACTTTATCGTGTATATCTTTATCGTGAATTTTCTATCGTGTAGATCTGTTATTGTGTTTTTGTCGCGCAGAGGCGCAAAGACACGCGATCGTGTTTATCGTAGAATTTTTATTAAAAAAATACGAATTTCATGCATTATTAATTCTTCATTAAAAAATTATTAATTATAGAATTAACTCATTGTTCTTCTCACCGCATCTTGCCATCCTTTGTAGAGTTTGGTTCTTTCTTTCTGGTCCATTTCAGGTTTAAACTCCTCCTCAATTTTCCAATTTTTACTGATCTCGCCTTTTTTCCAATATCCGACCGCTAGTCCAGCGAGGTATGCGGCGCCTAGAGCCGTTGTCTCAATAATCTCGGGACGTTGAACGGTTGTGCCTAAAATATCTGCTTGAAAATGCATCAATAAATCATTTGCGGAAGCACCTCCATCTACCCGCAAAGTAGTTAGATCTACTTTAGAATCTTTTTTCATCGCATCAAGGACGTCGCGAGTTTGGTAAGCCAAGGATTCTAACGTGGCACGAACTAAATGTGCTTTGTTGGTACCACGAGTTAGACCAAAAATGGCTCCTCGTGCATACATATCCCAGTACGGCGCACCTAGCCCAGCAAAGGCAGGCACTACATAAACGCCTTCCGTATCTTCAACTTTCATGGCGTAGAATTCTGAATCAGGACTTTCGTCAATAATCTTTAGACCATCTCTTAACCATTGGATAGCTGCACCAGCAATAAAGACAGAACCTTCTAACGCATAAGTAATTTTTCCATTTAATCCCCATGCGATTGTGGTCAGTAGTCCTGCTTTAGAAGTGACCATTTCGTTGCCTGTATTCATCAACATAAAACAACCGGTACCATAAGTATTTTTGGCCATACCTTTTTTATAACAAGCCTGTCCAAAAAGGGCTGCTTGTTGATCACCTGCAATCCCCGCGATAGGAATCTCAGTTCCAAATAATTTTGCATCGGTATGACCATAAATTTTACTAGAGTCTTTTACTTCCGGCAACATCGCTTCTGGAATATTTAAGGCTTTTAGTAATTTTTTATCCCATGCTAGATTTTTAATATTATAAATCATGGTCCGAGAAGCATTGGAATAATCCGTGATATGCACCTTGCCACCAGTTAGTTTATAAACCAACCAAGAATCAATAGTACCAAATAAAAGTTCGCCTTTTTGAGCGCGCTTTCTAGCGCCTTTTACATTGTCAAGAATCCATTTAATTTTTGTACCCGAAAAATAAGCGTCGATTACCAATCCGGTATTTTTCCGAACATAATTGGTTAGTCCTTTCCTTTTGAGTTGATCACAAATTTTAGCTGTGCGCCGATCTTGCCAAACAATTGCTGGGTGGATGGGTACGCCTGTTTTTTTGTCCCAAACTAAAGTGGTTTCTCGTTGGTTCGTGATCCCAATGGCAGCAATATCGTTGGATTTTATTTTTAAATTTTTAATCGCTTGCTTGGCTACTTTGAGTTGGCAATTCCAAATTTCTATGGCATCATGTTCTACCCAGCCTGGTTGAGGAAAGAACTGTGTAAATTCTTCTTGAGCAACACTTTTTATTTCTGCTGTTTTATTAAAAACAATAGCGCGAGAACTGGTTGTGCCTTGATCAAGTGATAAAATATACTTCATGCTTCGTTTATTTGGTGTCTTAACTATGGTACTGGTTGGCCTGCTGAATTCTCATGGTTATAATATAAATCATTCTGGAAGTCATCTAAAAAATCACCCAAACCTTCTAATCCAAATCAGTAAATTTCTCATTAAAGACCACACCATATTCTTTTAACTCTTCAAGTACTGGTTCATAAACCTCTTTTACTACCGGAATGTTTACGCCAGTCTGCGTAATATTTCCTAACATTACTTCTTTAACAAAAATACCGAGCGGAACGCCAACCAATCGCGACATGGCGGTATGGTATTCATCTTCACCTTTCATAACAAGTGTAGAGATCAGTTTTTTGTTTTTACCTTTTAATTTATATTCGAATTCGTGTTGCATGATGATCATGTCTTTATCACCTTTTGCAAGCTTCCATTTTTTCAATAAGATATCTTCAAGAATTAGTGCTGGTGTAGCTCCTTCGAGTTTGATTTTTGTTTTTCTAAAAAGACCTAACCATGCTAGCTTTTTCATCACTTCTGAATCTGACTCTTCCCCTAAGAAATCAGCAATTCCTTCTTTAACGCTACCAGTTCGTGGAGCAGACCCTAAATAGGCCTCCATCAATCCTAAGTAGCTAAGATTTTTTGATTCTAAGATTGGAAAGGTGCTATCGGTCAGACCAATTTGAATTAATGCATTCCAAGCATCACAATAGCCAACGTTACGCAGTGTTCCTCGAATCAAAGTAGGAATCTTATCTAACCCATAATTTTTTCGGTAAAGGAGAGAATCTCGATTTGCATACATTTCGAATGGTCCCATGCCTTCGATGTCTACTTTCCAATGATTTTGAAAAAGTCGACTGTATGGAATGTATTTATATTTTCCATCTTCAAGATATTGAGCAGTTCCTTGTCCAGCGAGGACCACATTCCGCGGATTCCAAGTAAATTTATAATGCCAAGGATTGGTATCGTTTTCTGGTGCAATTAAACCACCTGTATAGGATTTAAAACTGACCAGCTGACCACCCATGTCTTTAATCTCGTCAATCTTTTGCATAGCAGACATGTGATCAATTCCTGGATCAAGGCCCATCTCTCCCATAAAAATCAGTTCTCGGTTTCGAGCCTCATCTCCTAAACTATACATTTCTTTAGAAACATAAGAAGCCGTAATCAAGTGTTTTTTTAATCGGATACAATCGTGGGCTACCTCAATATGCAGGTGAGCGGGTAATAAGGACACTACTAAATCTGCTCGTTCGATTAGATCTTGGCGATCATTATTTTTGTTTACATCCAACCAGGCCGCTCGACCATTGGGATGATTCTTTATCTTTTTAGAAGCTAATTCATGGTCTGCATCTGCTACTGTTACGGACCAATTATATTCTTTCGCTTTTTTCAAAACATAATCAATCAAATCTGTAGCAGAACGTCCCGCTCCGATGATCAAAATGTGGTTCAAATTCTTCACTAGTTAGTTTTTTCTTAGAATTAGTTTAAGACGGTAAAGTAATCCTTTTTCCTGAAAATACATGCTTTAAGTATACGCTAAAGAATCATAATTTTGCAAGGTTTTATCTAAAAAATCAAAAATTACGGATAGGCAGTATTTTTGTCTTAGCCATATCAGTTTTTAGGAATTAGTAGAAAAAATTGCAAAAAGTCTAAGATTATGATGGGAAATTGCCTTGAACCTTTTTATAGGCTCTATAGTTTTAGCAATGATTCACATAAATAGCCTATATTACATATTGAAGCTGTTTTAAACAATTTCCTATTCTTTTAAAGAAAGAACGCTATAAAATGAAAAAACTCACACTCAAAACAACCGTTCAGGTATATCATCGTATTGATGAACTTGATCCAGAGGATCAGAAAATATTGACGATGGCTCATAAAGCCACTAAGGATGCTTGGGCTCCCTATTCTCGATTTGCTGTCGGAGCTGCAGTACGATTGAGTAATGGCAAATGCTTGCCAGGAAGTAATCAAGAAAATGCTGCTTATCCAACTGGACTTTGTGCAGAAAGAACGGCACTTTCAGTAGCGGCGAGTCGATATCCCAAAAGTCCAGTCGTAGCAATGGCGGTAACCGTCAAAACAGAAGAACTTATTAATCGCCCAGTTAGTCCTTGTGGCAGTTGTCGTCAGGCGATTTTTGAGGTAGAACAACGATATGGTGAAAATATCAGAATTATTATGCAAGGTGAAACCGGGGATATTTATGTTTGTAATTCTATTAAAGATTTATTGCCCTTGAGTTTTACTGCGGATTTGTTGCCATAGGATTTTGATGATAATTAATAATTTTAAAATGAAAAATTAATAATTGTTATCTAATGTATATTTCTTTTAGGTTGAATTTAGATGGCCATTGTTTATTATTAAAAACAAATTATTCTCCATGAATAAAATTATTATATCAATAGCTGTGATAGCTATGTCAGTTCTCTTTAGTTGCCAATCAGAGCAGGCTGCAGAAAACACTACCTCCGCTCCCACTACTCCGACTTCTAAACCAACTATTCTGGTAGAACAAAAACGAGGTCCGATCCTTATATCGGGTCAGATTATTAATGCTGGCAATAAAAACATCAAACTTTCCCATGGCAATACCAACAGAAATGGAATAATCAAGGATGATCAGTTTCGTATCAATCATATAATTGACGAGCCGGGAATTTATGACCTTGTTTATAATGGTCAAAAAGTTCCTTTGTTTTTACGGCCGAATGATCAAGTGGTGGTTGATTTTGATGCGCAAAAATTGGGAAAAACGATTAAATTTGGAGGAAGCGATCCTAAAGCACAAGAGTATTTGTATCAAAAGAAAATTAATGATCCTTTAACTTATGCTCAAAAACGAGGTGCCGCCAAACTATCCGAAAAGGATTTTATGGAACAAACCAATAAAACTAGAGATAAAGAGCAAGAACTTTTTGATCGTTTTAAAAAAGAAAACAAAGATCTTCGAGCTGATTTCAAATTATTTGAAGAGACGGAAATTCAATATAATTGGGCACAACAATACAATGATTATAAACTTTATCGTGCCTTCTACAACCAAGACGCGGAACCTTATGCTTCTAGTCCAGAATTTTTGGAATATACCAAGGATTTGGATTTGAATAATAATCAGCTGATTGTCTCAGAGGCTTACCGTAATTTTTTATTTGCACATGTAGGACAAAAAGTCTCTAATTTGGTACAAGCAGATTTGATGAATGGTGGTAAAATTCAAACAAGTGCGCATGCTTTTGAATTAGTAGAAAAAGATCATTCCGCTCCTTTGGTTAAGAATTATTTACTCTATACTTTTTTCAATCAACACCTTCGCTCAAAGGGAATTAATGGTTCAGAAGACCTCTATGAACGCTTTAAGCAACAGGTCACAAATCAAACATATATAGCGGAAATTGATGAGGCTTTTCTAGCTTGGAAACATCTAAAAAAAGGATTACCTGCGCCTAATTTTGCTTACCCAAATAAACAAGGCAAGACTGTGGGATTAGCTGATTTGAAAGGTAAAGTCGTATACATTGATGTATGGGCTACTTGGTGTGGTCCTTGTAAAGTAGAGATTCCTCACCTTGAAAAATTGCAGGAAAAATTTCATGGCCAACCGGTTGAATTTGTCTCTGTTTCTATCGATAAAAATGCAGCGGCTTGGGAAAAAATGGTGAAAGAAAAAAACATGACTGGAACGCAATTATTAGCGGACCAAGCTGGGAATAGTAAAATTTGTCAGGATTATAAAATTAGAGGAATCCCTCGCTTTATTTTGATTGATCAGGCTGGTAATATTGTAAATGCTCAAGCAGATCGACCTTCGTCTGGAGCGGTGGCTGGGGAGATTGAGGCGCTTTTGTAGATGGATGAATTTTTTGATGTGCGGATTTTTTGATATGGAGATGTTCTTCTGGCGTGGTTGGCGAATAATTAGCTCTGTTTTGTGATTACGCGAATTAATAACTGTTAGCAAATATAAAACTCACAGAATTTGTCACTTAATAAAACCTATACATTAGAAAAAGGAATATGGACTGAAAACGACTTTGAATTAATGGGTTGGCATGATTCATTAATTTATGGATTAGCTTTTTTAACTGAAAATGAAGAATCTCAAAGTGACATGTTATTTGATATAGATTATATTTTCGAATGGATTAATCCTGTTCCTCCAGCCAAACATTTTACGTTTCAGGTAGCACCATGTACTTTAATTTTCAAAAATATATCTGATCTAACTATTGATATTGAAACTGGAAGGCTGTGGCAAATTGAGCTTGAAATTGCAGATTTAAATAGAGAAATAAAAGAAAACCCAGATACGACTCAATGGACAATTGAAACCCAACGTGGAGACATAAAATTTGAAGCTACTGGTTTTACTCAATTTGTTAGACAGCATCCAAAACACATAACTGGACAACAATTGGGCATTACTGAAAGAGGAGGAATTTCCTTTGACAAAAAAGAAATAGTATAAAGTCTAGGCACAGCATGTTCTTTGCTATTTAAAAGATTCATAACCAACCTTACTCCTTTCCACCAACCCGCCGGGATTGGGATAAAAAATCAAAACCCTATTATTTAGTTTAACTACTCTTTTAAGAATAAGCGAAGCGATGTAAATACCACCCGGCTGTCAGGTCAACTCAAAAAAAAACAATCACTCAACTACAAAAAAAAACCACTCCATCGATCACATTAGATCGAGGAGCAGCCCACACACTATGAGAACACCCATTAAATTTTTCTTTAATTCTCAAAGTTTTAAAATAACTACCCCCCGATCACATTAGATCGGGGAGCAGCCCACACACTATGAGAACACCCATTAAATTCTTATGCGTTTTTTCAAACGCTGGACCCCAATAAAGTGGGGTATATTTTTTATTCGTTTATAAGACGGTTTTTTTTCAAATCGTTTAAACAACTTCTTTCGAAAAAGAGAAAAAAACCGCCCCTCCGATCGCATTAGACCGGGGGGCAGCCCACACACTATGAGAACACCCATTAATTCTTTCGAGCTATTAAAAGTCTTCTTTATTAGCTCGGATCCCTTGGGTTTAGCGGGATCTTTTTATTCGTTTTTTTCGTTTTGAGTTTTTTTGCAATTCAAAAGAAATAAGTTGCTTTCTTTCGTTGCTGCAATATACACCTACATAACTCTGGGAAACAAGGATTTAATGCCTTCCTCCTTGTTATTGATTTTAAGGTATGTTAATTTTAATTTTATAAAACATTGACTATCAAAGGTATTTTATATTAAACTTATCTTTAGTTAAGTATTTTTAACAAAAGTTAATCTATTCCTAAATCGGTCTTTTAGGGGGCATTTCTATTCTTTTGGGCAAGAAATTCTCCTTAAAAAGGAAACGTCTTTTTCATTCCGATCGTATGATAAAACAGGAAAGTTTACCAAAAGGAGAAGGGGTAAATTGGTATGTGTCAGATTTTTGACAATGACTTATATCCAAACAGATTAAATTAATCGTTATAAAAGTTAACTTTACATTATATTTTAGGAAATAACTTTATCGAGATTGTTAAATAGAATCTTTAGACTTTTATCAATTTCATCCAAATCATTCTATCTTCTTATGAAAAAATTATGTTTATTATTTCTAGCGGTCCTATTTACTTTTCCGCTTGCTGCTCAATTAAATATGACCCTCCGCGCGGAGGTCGAATTCCCTGAATCACTCAATGACATCTGGGGTTATGAAGCAGATGGGCGCGAATACGCCCTGATCGGTAGCACAACAGGTATGACCATTTATGATATCACAGATCCTGATAATCCAGAAGAAAAAGGATTTCTTTCAGGACCTAGTTCTAGTTGGAGAGATATTAAAGTATGGGAGTCCTATGCTTATGTTACCAATGAGACAGGTGGCGGTCTGAATGTTATCGATTTAAGCAACCTGCCTGGTCAAATTACAGAAGCAGATGCCTTTCGATGGGAACCAACAATTGATGAACTTGGAGGACAGCTTGGTCCCTGCCATAATATCTTTGTAGATGTTAATGGTGTAGGACATCTTTCAGGTTGTAATTTAAATAATGGTGGTGTTTTCTTTATAGATTTATTCACTGATCCATCAAATCCAACTTATATCGCAGCTGCACCGCCAGTCTATTCTCACGATGCATATGTAAGAGATGGAATACTTTATAGTTCGCAAATCTTTAATGGTGATTTAGGTATTTATGATGTGAACGATTTAAATAATGTTCAGTTATTAGCTTCACAAGTTACCCCGTTTGATTTTACGCATAATGCTTGGCTAAGTGATGATAGCAATGTGGTATTTACTACGGATGAAGTTGGTGATGCACCAGTCGGAGTATATGATATCTCTGATTTAGATGATATTAAAGAATTAGATCAATTTCGACCACTCTCTACCATTAATCAGGGGGTACTTCCACATAATGTATTTGTATGGAATGACTTTTTGATTATTTCCTATTACACGGATGGTTGTATTCTTGCAGATGCCAGTCGTCCAGGAAATATTATTGAAGTTGGAAATTTTGATACCCTTTTACCTGGTGAGGCAGGAAGTGGTGCTTGGGGTGTATATCCATATTTTACCAGTGGAACGGTGGTTGTGTCAGATATCTCTCAAGGATTTTTTGTTTTAACTCCGAACTACATACGAGCTTGTCACCTTGAAGGAAAAATTACAGATGCTGTAACTGGAGCGCCAATTAGCGATGCTCGAGTTTTGATCGGTTCTGCTCAAGTAAATTTTGCAGATAGTGATTTAGCAGGAGATTATCAAACAGGTCAAGTATTAGCAGGAGACTTTTCTGTTACTTACTCCCACCCTGCTTACGAAACAGCTATCGCAGAAGTAACACTAGAAAATGGAGAATTAGTGATTCAAGATATGGAGTTACAACCATTGGGAACTACCGAATTTGTTGCACAGGTAGTGGATGCGGTCACTGGAATGCCGATCATCAATGCCAAGGTAAATCTAACTGGTCAGAGTATTTCTTATGAAGACAACACGGATGGTAACGGAAATTTTATCCAGCCAGTTGTTGATGGAATTTATGATGCGAAATTTGCTATTTGGGGATACCATGAAAAGTTGATCACACTTCAAACGGGAAGTACAGAACCAACGGTGGTTGAGTTAATTCCAGGTTTTAAAGATGATTTTATTTTTGATCTTGGATGGGAAGTTACCAGTACTGCTGATGGTGGTATTTGGGAAAGAGGAGAACCAAGAGGAACCAGTGCAGGTGGAAATCAGTCAAATACAGATTTTGACCTTCCGAATGATTTAGGAGACGAATGTTATGTCACTGGTAACGGTGGTGGCTCAGTTGGAAACGATGATGTTGATGATGGGTTTACTCGATTGACTTGTCCTTCTATGGACTTGAGTGGATTTGCGAATGCAGAATTAAGTTTCCATTATTGGTTTTTTAATGCTTTTGGAAATGGTGATCCTAACGATCAATTAGATATAAAAGTAGATAATGGCAATACACAAGTAACCATTGCAAGTTTTACTGAAAACACAGATGGATGGAGTGAAAGAATTACTTATAATCTAGCGGATTTTATTGAATTGACCAATAATGTAAGAGTTATTTTTGAAACTGCTGATCAAGCAAATGCTGGAAATGTTGTGGAAGCAGCCATTGATGGTTTCTTGGTTCGAGACGCAGCCACTCCTCGTGATTTTACTAGTTCTGAAACTTCTGGTTGTAATCCTTTTGAAGTTAATTTCTTTGATGAAAATGAAAACGCTACCGCTTGGATGTGGACTTTTGAAAATGGTACACCAGCAACCTCTACGTTACAAAATCCAGTGGTTACTTATACCGATCCAGGTAATTTCGACGTAACCCTTACCACGACGATACCAGACGGAGATTTCACTTCTTCACAGTCTTTAAATGTTACTACTTTTTCAACACCTACTGCAGAGATTGGTCAAGTTATCTTGAGTAATGGACTGGTTTTATTTAATAGTAATGCAGTTGATGCTTTAGAATATGTTTGGGATTTTGGAGACGGATCAACCAGTACACAGCCGAACCCAACCCATGTATATCAAGAGGAAGGATTTTATCCAGTTATACTTTCTATCACAAATCCTTGTGGTGGTGCTACGGTGACTTCTGTGGTAGAAATATCATTTGTTACGAATACAGATGAATTAGCGGAAAACTTAACTGAAATGAAAGTATTCCCTAATCCAAGTGCTACTAATTTTCAAGTTGCCATTGACTACCAAGGAAACTACCAAAAAGGTCGTTTATTGGTTTATGATGTGATGGGTAAATTAACAGAAGCGGTTAGTTTTGACAATGGTGGTGTTACTTCGTTAGGAGAAAACCTGAACGCTGGAATCTATGTAGTTTTAGTGGAAATTGACGGTGTGACGATTGCTTGGGAGAAGGTGGTAAAACACTAGGTCAAAAGCAAAAGCAAATCCAATTTTTCCCTTTAACTGCAATCATTGATAATTTGTTTTTGAAATATTATAATAAAAAAAGATCGTCTCAGATTAACTGAGTCGATCTTTTTTTGTCTTGACTTTTGTTTTACAACTTCATTTCTACTCCAATAAAAATAGTAGAAAGATTTAGATTAAATCCAAAAGAGCTAAAATCTCTTCTAATATCTGTGTCTTTAATTTTCCAGTTTCCATTGATATAATTCAGACCACCCGTTCTTAACGTAAATCGAAACCGAGTACTAATGGCATATAGAATACCAAGACCCACCCCTGCTTCGATATAGCTAGCCTTTTCCACTTGAATCAATTCATTATCATTTTTAGTGTTTTCAACTAAAAAATTATATTGCGCAAAAGGTTGTAGAAATAAATGGAATCGTTGTGCTGGGTTCAAAGTATAACGACCAAATAAACCAAATCCAAAATCATTGGATTTTATAGTAAGGTCGGTTGGATCGGGTTGATTAAAAGAAAACACATCTTCTTGGAAAAAGCTATCATATCGATACTTGAGTTCTATTCCAATTAACCAATTCGAATTTATTTCTTTGCCCAAATATGGACTTATACTAAATATCGTATTTTTTGTATTATCGGAATTATCCGAGAATAAAATCCCGATTCCCGAATTGATCGGTAAGGTAGAAAGCGGGAAAGCATTGGTTTGAGTAACAAAGTTCATTGATCCACCTAAAATAAATCGATCAAAGGTAATTTCTTCTTGTGCTTTTATTCCAGAAAATATAATTATTAAAAATAAAGTGAGGGCTGACTTTTTCATTTGTTGTTTTAATTTAAATAGAAATTTTTCTTGAAAAAACTTATCTTATTCTAGTTATTTCATTTTTTGTGTAATCGGCAATAAGCGAGAATCTTCTAATGCAGCAGTTCGGTGTCCTAAGGTTTTTAAGTATTCTTTATCCTGAGCAAAAGCCATAAAGGCTTCTACCGATGGATGTTCTACCAGCAAAACGGCATCCCAAGTTTCTGTGGTAGGTCCAATAAGAAATTGATTAGCAGAACCAAAAAATAATACTTTGCTACCGATTTTTTCAATCGCTGGTTGTGTATGTTTCATGTATAGTTTATAAGCATCTTTTCCTGAGATTTCTGTCCCAGGATTTAAGGCATCCAAATCAGTGTAATCTGCTTTTTCTCTAAATCTTAATAGATTCAGCATGACGACCGGTCCTTTACCAATATATTCTAAGTAAAATTGTTTTCCTGCTTCTTGTGTTACCTCTACGTATCTATCCATTGTATTTTATTTGTTGAATTTATTAATGGTTAAAAATTTATGGCTAGTTTCATTCCCATAAGACGTCTCCTATTCCAAAATAATTTTCCAATTTCATTTTTTGTTCGCTCAGTTCTTTTACTTTATTTAACCAATTATGCCATACGAGTTGTTGGGCAACATAATCTGCTCCATAAGGACCGGCGGTCAATTGAAGTTTGGTATATTTTTCTTTTTTATTTCCTAATAATAGAATTTTTTCTACATAATGGTATCCATCAAAATCATAGTCAATTTGAATGTATAAATTTTTCCAAATCGCAGTAATGATTCCGGTCGATACAGTTTTATCTGGTTCATATTTAAAGTGAACTTCTGCTCCTTTTTTCCATTCAGATTTAATGTAAGCATGTTTGTCAAACATCGCTCCCAAGGTTTTGGCATAGGTTGAATCTGTGATAACTTCCCAGATTACTTTTGGATAAGCACTTATTACAACGCCATCATCCACAAAAGGAGTTGACCCTAATTTTTGCTGTTCTTCTTCAGAAACAAAGGTCACTTCTTTTAACCAAGAAGAACCATTTCCACCATTTAAAAAACGAAAACCTACAATAGAATCTTGGTCAATTTTTACCGCCTGAATGACCACGACTAATTCATTCTTTTTTGTAAATTCAGAATAATAACGAGCCAATCTAGGTAGCGGCATCGCCAATGGTTTAGCAGTCGGATGACGAGCTGGATCAATGTAAATTAGAGATTTTCCTTCTCGGGTTTCTTCTTGAGTAGGTAACCGATCTCTAACGACAGGCACTTCGGAGAGTTTTTTAATATCAACCGCCGGAAACACTAAGATGTTATCTGGACAATACCAGCCACCATAAAAATGTGGCGGTTCAGCAGCTGCTTTTTCTGTTGTTTGTTTAGATGCTTGTTTGGTTTCTACTGCTGTTTTAGCTTCGGAGTGGATTACTGGTTCCTTCGAATTACACGCAGCAACTAGCATAAAGATGAGCAATAGAAAAACTAAGGAAGGTGTTTTATGAACCATATTGTGATAATTGCTTTAGACTAAATTATATAAGCAAGTTACAATAATGTTCTGGTGAATTTCTTATCGAAGTTGTTTAATTAGACCATTATTTTTAGAATATTACCAACCTCAAAAACTTAATACTAATCCTACTCCATTTTCAGTAGCTTCTATTTTCCAACCATAATCATACACCTGATTAAAAACATCAACAGATTTTTTTAATTTAGATCGACCGACCGAATTCATTAATACTCCCACAAGCAAGGTGACGATACTAGTTGGTATTATCCATTTATCTTCACCAGTATAAAAACTTGGAATCCCTCCGAAACTAAAAAAAGCGATAGAACCAAGAGCCGTTGTGGTACCTATGGTTCTCAGCTTGACCCCAGATAGATAGGTTCTATGAGCATCATAATTTTTACGAATTATTTTTCTAAACTCTTTTCTAGGAATTTCTCTATATCCTACATAAAAATCAGCACTCAATGCATACAAATCAATACTTAAATTTTCGGTATATTCTTGAGTTGCATCGGTATAAGAAACTTGCGAAAACAAATTATCAGCAAAAAATAAAATCAGAAATATATAAAATATTTTTAGGTTTTTCATATGTGGGTATTGAAGCTTTAACTTTCTAATCAATAGACGAAAGAAAAGTAGAAACCCCTATGAAAATTTATAGTTTTTTAAGCGTGCGTGACAAATTTGGGATATTAGCCTATTTACTCGCTCCCTAATTTTCAGAAACTCTTATGATTTAAGGGCGCTCTAGACACTATTCGTTTTAAGAACGCTTGCTCTGCTGCTTGCCAGCTCTCGGAGTTCTCAAAACTCATGGGACAAAACTAGAGGAAAGTCCCAGTAGCTTTGCGAAACCCGAGGGTGAGCAAAG
>JALZUU010000256.1 GCA_023300665.1 Saprospiraceae bacterium
CATCATTTTATTGGCTATCATATGTTTGGCCATGCGTTTAATATGCCCATTCCAGATATTGATCGGACAGATTATTTTATCATGTTTGGCGCAAATCCTATTGCGTCGAATGGTAGTATTATGAGTGGTTGTGGTCCAGTTGAAAAAATTAAAACCATTCAAAATAGAGGAGGAAAAGTTATCCTTTTTGATCCAAGAGCTACCGAAACCAGTCGCGTGGTTGATGAACATCATTTTATCAAGCCAAGTACGGATGTATTTTTCTTATTGGGAATGCTTCATCTCATTCAAAAAAACAATTGGATCCAATTAGGAGATCTTGAAAATCATATCTCAGGATTTGAAAAACTCAAAAATCTAGCAGAGGAGTTTACGCCAGAGAAAGTAGAAAAAATAACAGGTGTTTCTGCGGATGTTTTAAAGCGATTAACCAAAGAATTTGTACAACATGACCGCGCGGTCATGTATGGACGAATGGGAATGTCTACCCAAGAACATGGAGGTCTTTGTCATTGGTTGACTTCGGTCATAAATATATTGACCAATCATTTTGACCGACCCGGTGGCGCCATGTTTACCAAACCTGCGGTGGATATTAAACGAAGAAAAGATTGGCATTTATCACATGGACGATGGCATAGTCGGGTAAGAAAATTACCTGAATTTGATGGAGAATTGCCCGTATCCGTGATGGCAGAAGAAATGATGACAGAAGGTGAAGGACAGATTCGTGGATTGATTACTTTTGCTGGAAATCCAGTCTTGGCTACCCCGAATGGTAAACGCTTAAATGAGGCGCTTCCTAAGTTGGATTTTATGGTTTCTATTGATATCTATATGAATGAAACCACTCAATATGCGGATATTATTTTACCACCACCCTCTCATTTAGAAATTGATCATTATGATTTGATCTTTAATCATTTTGCCGTTTCAAATAATGCTAAATTTTCTCCAAGACTTTTTGAACCTAAAAAAGGACAACAGTATGATTGGCAGATTGCTAAAGCTTTAGCGGAGCGATTTTCCAAAGTTTCCAATTATAAAATATCCTTCCCGCACCGACATTTTAATCTAAGACAACTACTAAATCTTGCTTTGATGACGGGACCTTATGGTCGTCTGAGTAGTCCGTCAAGAATGTTTAGTGGATTGAGTTTACAAAAACTAATTGATTCAAAACATGGAATTAACTTCGGTGGTATGCAACCGAGAATTCCTGAAGTGCTAAATACCAAGGATCAGAAAATACAAATAGCAGCAGATGTTTTCTTAGAAGGAATGAAAGAGGTAAAAACTGCTTTAGCGGAAGCATTAAAAGAAAGACCTTCCAATGAATTCAAACTTATTGGTAGAAGACATTTACGAAGCAATAATTCTTGGCTCCACAATGTAGAAGAATTGGTTAGAGGAAAAAATAGATGTACGGCTATGATAAACACAACGGATGCGGCTATTTTAGCATTGAATAATGAAGATATAATCACCGTAAAATCTGCCACGGGATCTATAGAAATCCCAGTCGAAATTACCGACGGTATCATGAGTGGTGTAATGAGTATTCCTCATGGATTTGGTCATAATAAAAAAGGCACCCGACTTTCTGTGGCTTCTAAAGGCCATCATGCAGGTGTTTCTGTAAATGATATAACGGATCAAAATCGAATGGATAAAGTAACGGGAAACGCTGCTTTTTCAGGACAAAAAGTTACTATCTCTAAAACTACTAAAACCGAAAACACATGAGTGAATTTTCTGAAATAAGAGGCCGCGTAACCAGCAAAATAGATGTTCTGATTCGAGCAAATCAACCAGATATTAATCTTGATGAGCCTTTATATGCCATCAATTGGTTTTCTACTAAAACGGCATGGATTTATCATTTTTATAATTTTCTAGCTTCTCGTAGCGTAAGAAAAATCGGAGGTCGCGCTTTTTTTAAGGGCGAAGTAACCGAGACTATTTTGGATGAGTCCGATACTAGAAGAGATTTGATTTTAATCATACGATACCCTGATGGACAAAGTTTTAAGGCTTTGATGGAATCGACTTATTTTAAAATGGTGAGTATTTTTAGAATCCTATCTGTTAAAAGATTTACTTTTGGATTTACCCATAAATTGGTAGCTGATACGCAAACAAAAAAAGAAGATAATTTATCTTATGCCATTCATCATTTTAAGGTTGATAAAAACGATAAGAATCTTTTAGATAAAATTCAAAATGATTTGTCAGATAATATTTCTATCAAATATGCTGGACAGGTTGTCGCAACTTTAAACAGTCAAGAAAAGAATCAGCCGGTTCAACAGATTCCGACTTTAATGGACGGGGTACTAATTTACCAGTCATCAGATGACGACCAATTGCGAAGCTTTTTTGATTCAGAAAAGTATCAAGCATTTTTAAAAAACTTTCAATCTTCACACATTAGTTTGCTAAAAAGAATTGCCGTATGAGCACAAAAAAATATGTTTTAATTACAGGTGTCTCCTCAGGGATTGGTTTTGATGCAGTTGATTTTTTGATTAACAAAGGCTACCATGTTTTTGGTAGTGTCCGAAAGGACGCTGATGTTAAGCGATTGACCGCAGCGTATCCTGAGAATTTTTCTTGTTTGCAGTTTGATGTGACCAAAAAAGAAGAGGTGGCTGCCTGTTTTCAAGAAGTAAAAAACATTCTCGGCGAAAATAAATTGTCAGGGCTGGTAAACAATGCAGGTCTTGCTTTAGGAGGTCCAATTGAGCTGATGGATGATGATAAGTTTCGGTATCAAATGGAGGTGAATCTTTTTTCAGTAAGAACGGTGACCAATATCTTTTTACCCTTACTAAAAGGCAATAAAAAGAAAAATATTAAAGGAGGAAAAATCATCATGATTAGCAGTATTTCTGGGGTTTTTAATACGCCTTTTAATGGTGCCTATTGTGTATCGAAACATGCTATGGAAAGTCTTGGAGAAATATATCGTCGTGAATTGATGATGTATGATATTGACGTTGTTTCGATTCAACCTGGTCCGATTGAATCAAGTCTTTGGAAGAAAAATATTGACCAATATCCTGAATACGATGGGACGGATTATGAGAAGCTTTTACATAGAAGCAATAAAGTAATGAAAGCTGCCAAACGAAATGCCTTGCCTGCGGAAGTGATATCAAAATTGATTTATAAAATATTAACGCAGAAAACAAAGTTACACTTTGTGGTAAATAAGCATTGGTTACCCACTGTTTTATTCATAAAATTTATGCCAGCAAGATGGGTGGATAGAATTTTTTATAAAAAATTATTTTGTTGATAAGATCAATAAAGATTTGTCATTTTATAAACCACAAAAAGTAAAAATATTGAAGCATCAAAGTTATAAAGCTAATGAAAGCAATATGCTCTATTGTTTTTACAAACTTAGATTTTTTATCATTTTCTTCATTCATATACCAATCTGCAATTAAACCAGATATTCCCATGATTGCCATAAAACTCCAGAATATAGTTTTATGTTTTAGCTCAATCACCTTAACAAATAGGAAAGCCAACGGGATTGAAATAAAAATGTACATCAATATTTTTTTTAAGGCTTTTTTTAAGGCTATTTTTCGCTCTTTTGAATTCATCTGTTATATATTTTAATCACTTTCCTTTTCTTCATTAATTTTATACATCATAAAACCAATAGATCCAGCGATGGTGCC
>JALZUU010000257.1 GCA_023300665.1 Saprospiraceae bacterium
AAACCAATCATCGGTGCTGCACCAGCAATACTTGCTAGCTTAGAAAGATTTTTTTCTAGTTTAAAAACTTCCAAGTTTCCAACGTTTTCGATGGCTGCATCAATATCACGTAGTGGTTTTCCAATTCTTTTTAATCCTTTTTCTACCATTCGTGCTACTGGCGAGTCTGTCGTTTGACATAATGCTCGAGCTGCAGCAATATTTCCAGCAGCTACATTCATGCGGATATTATTCATAAAAGTTTCATCGATTTTTCCAGCACGATTAATCGTAGCATACCTTTCGAAGAAAATATATAAAGCGATAAAAGACAAGACAAGTAAGATTCCCACAATGATAATCCCTAGCGGTCCTCCTTCTGTGATGATTCCTAATAAGCTCTGTGCTCCTTCAGCACCATCTTCACCTTGAAATAATAAAATTGAGTTATAAAGCATAGGTTTTTAGTTTTTTAACGTAAAGTACTTTTAACGTCTTGTTTCTCAGATTAATTTTATAGGTATAAAAATTCCTTCAGAACTTGTTTAAATTTCCAGTAGTTGATTGTAATTGGTGAATATTAGACAAGCCTTTATTTCGAGCGCTAAAATTAAAGATTTTTATTAACAGTCTTACTAAAAAGAGAAATAACTTGATTCAATTTGGGCATATTCTACCTCTATCCCAGATTATCCTTCTTTTTCTAGTCTTTGTGATAGAAAAACTTGTTCAAAAATGCCCAAAATTGCCTCTGAACTCCTAGAATCCTCTAAGATGCCTTTGCAGGCAAGTCCAAAAAAGAAGGTTAATTTGAGTAATTTTCACAAGTTCTCGGCTGCTTTTGGAATTATTGAACAACTTCAGAAACATTCGCTCCTTTTTTCCATTTAAATACATAGCAGACATTATTCTAATAATTCTTTAAATCCTATGCTATTCGCATGATTTTCAGGTAGAAAAATCATAAAATAACCTTATATTTGTGTTGCTTAGCGAAATTTCGCTAAATTTTCATTTTAAGAATATTCTCCTAATAATAATAATTTAAAAACACTTCACCTATGCCAGAAACAACTGCGCCCGCTGTACCTACAGTCAAAGCATCCAATGCCGATGCAGCGCTTCGCTCGCGAAAAATCAAAAAAGTAGCGGTACTTGGCTCCGGGATCATGGGATCCGGAATTGCCTGTCACTTTGCCAATATTGGTCTTGATGTTTTGATGCTCGACATGGTCCCTCGGGATTTAGCTGATGATCAAAAGGACAAAACTGCTGCTCGTAATAAAATGGCCAATGACTCTCTGGCTGCGGCCTTAAAGTCTAGACCAGCGGCTCTTTATAATAAAAGTTTTGCTAGTCGTATTCAGACTGGGAATTTTGATGATGATTTTTCTAAAATAGAAGATTGTGATTGGATTATCGAAGTAGTGATAGAAAGATTAGACATCAAAAAAATCATTTTCGAAAAAGTCGATAAGTTCCGTAAAAAAGGCTCACTCATCAGTTCTAATACTTCTGGGATTCCAATCAATTTGATGGCGGAAGGTCGTAGTGATGATTTTAAAAAGCATTTTTGCGGTACGCACTTTTTTAATCCTCCCCGTTACTTACGCTTATTAGAAATTATTCCAACGCCGGATACAGATTCAGCAGTGATTGATTTCTTTATGCATTACGGAGATTTATTTTTAGGGAAACAAACCGTGCTTTGTAAAGATACGCCTGCTTTTATTGCCAACCGAGTTGGTGTTTACGCAATGGCGAAAATATATCAATTAACCGATGAGTTGGGTCTTGATATTTCTACGGTTGATAAATTAACAGGACCTGCTATTGGTCGTCCTAAAACTGGAACTTTCCGATTAGGAGATTTAGTAGGTCTGGATACTGCCGCAAAAGTAATGGCAGGAATTAAAGAAAATTGTCCGAATGATGAGCAAGTTGGTGCTTTTAATGCGCCAGCTTATATGCAATTTCTATTGGATAATAAATTCTATGGTAATAAAACAAAAAAGGGATTTTACCAAAAAACCAAAGAAAAAGATGAAAAGGGTCGTCCAGTTATTTTAGGATTGAATCTAAAGACACACGAGTATGCTCCTACGCAGCGACCAAATCTTGCGAGTCTAAAAGACCTTAAGCAAATTGAAAATCAAGACGCAAAAATCAAGTTCCTTTTCAACGCAGAAGATGAAGGTGGACAATTGATTCGTCGCTCGCTCCTTGGTTTATTTGCTTATGTTTCTAATCGTATTCCAGAAATTGCAGACAATCTATATAGCATTGACGATGCGGTGCGTGCAGGTTTTGCATGGGAATATGGTCCTTTCGAATACTGGGATACGGTCGGTGTTGCCTCAGCAGTAGAACTCGCTAAAAAAGAAGGAGAGCAAATCGCTCCTTGGGTAACCGAAATGTTAGCAGCTGGACATACTAGATTTTATAAATCAGAAAATGGTCAGCGTAAATATTATGATGCTGGTTCTAAATCATATAAGACGGTTCCGGGTGGTGAAGCATTTATCCAATTGGATAATTACCGCGAGCTATCTCCTGTTTATAAGAACGAAGAAATCACTTTACACGATATCGGAGAAGGTGTGTTATGTTTAGAGTTTACCAGCAAGATGAATTCTATTGGCGAAGGTGTTCTACGTGGTATCAACGAGAGTATTCGAATTGCAGAAGAAGATGGTTGGAAAGGATTGGTGATTGGAAATAATGCTACGCACTTTTCCGTAGGAGCCAATTTGATGATGATCGGAATGTTTGCTTTCCAGCAAGAATTTGATGAGCTAAATATGGCGATTGACTTCTTCCAAAAAACAACGATGCGTTGTCGTTATTCTAGTATTCCTGTGGTAGCTGCTACACAAGGTTATGTATTTGGTGGTGGTTGTGAAACCATTATGCACTGTGATGCTGCCATGGTTGCTGCTGAATCTTACATCGGTTTAGTCGAAGTAGGCGTTGGTTTGATTCCTGGTGGTGGTGGTACCAAAGAATTTGCGGTACGACTTTCTGACAGTATGTATACAGGAGATGTAATTATTCCAAAATTAATCGAGCATACCAAAACCGTTGCTATGGCGAGCGTCAGTACTTCTGCTGCTCAAGCTTATGATATGGGATATTTGGTAAAAGGTAGAGACGAAATCGTCATGAATGCGGGTCGTAATATTGCCGAAGCAAAAGCGAAGGTTTTAGAACTTGCAGACGGATATACTCAACCGTTACCACGAAAAGATATCAAGGTCTTAGGACGTAATGGACTGGGTGCACTTTATACTTTTGCCAATGAATTAAAACTTGGTAAATACGCAAGTGAACACGACATCAAGATTGCGAAGAAAATCTCTTACGTACTTTGTGGTGGTGACTTAAGTGGACCACAAACAGTTTCAGAACAATATCTATTGGACATCGAACGAGAAGCGTTTTTGAGCCTTTGTGGCGAAAAGAAAACGCAGGAACGAATCCAGCATATGTTGCAGACGAATAAGCCGTTGAGAAACTAGAAGAGCTATTGGCTTTTAGCTGTTGGCTATTGGCGCTCTTCTTTTGTAGAACAAGAAAATTGAAATTTTCTTTAGTTCTGGATGAAGAAGCGGTTAATGATGACAGTTTAAATTTTTGCTTCGCGTTAGAAGAGCGCAAAAGCAAAATGCTAATAGCTAATAGCAAAAAACGTTTGCTCTGCGTTAGAAGAGGGCCAAAAGCTAAGGGCCAAAGGCCAATAGCAATTTTTTAAAAAAAAATTAAAATAAAGATGGACGCATATATTGTAAAAGCATATCGAAGTGCGGTAGGTCGTGCTAAAAAAGGAGGATTTAAAAACTTCCGTTCGGATGACTTGGCGGTCAGAGTGGTAAAACATATGATGGAACAAACGCCAAATTTTGATCCGCATTTAATCGACGATGTCATTGTTGGTTGTGCTAATCCGGAAGGTGAGCAAGGTTTTCAGATTGGACGACAGATTTCTGTTCGTGCCTTAGGAAAACCAGTTCCAGGAATGACGGTTAATCGTTATTGTGCTAGTGGATTAGAAACGGTTTCTATTGCCGTAGCAAAAATCAAAGCTGGAATGGGTGAATGTTACCTAGCGGGTGGAACGGAAAGCATGAGTATGATTCCGATGACGGGATATAAATTAGCGCCGAGTTATGAAGTCGCTTCTACGACGCCTAACTATTTATCGAGCATGGGAGCAACGGCGGAAGCGGTAGCAGAAAAGTACGGAATTACGAGAGAAATGGCAGATGAGTTTGCTTATAAATCTCACGTAAAAGCGGCAGCTGCGATTGATGGTGGAAAATTTAAAGATGAGATTGTTCCGGTTACAGTTAAGAATATTTTTGTAAAAGATGATAAGCGCGTAGAGACGGAACATGTGGTAGATACAGACGAAGGATTAAGAAGAAATACAACCGTAGAAGGATTAAGTAAGTTACGTGCGGTGTTTAAAACTGGCGGAAAAGTAACGGCTGGAAATTCTTCACAGACTTCTGATGGTGCTGCCTTTTTATTAGTGATGAGCGAGCGAATGGTGAAGCAATTTAACTTAGAGCCGATTGCTCGTTTGGTTTCTTGTTCTGTGGCAGGAGTTGATCCTTTGTATATGGGAATTGGTCCTTGTGCAGCGATTCCAAAGGCATTAAAGCAAGCGGGTTTATCGCTTGGTGATATTGATGCGATTGAATTAAACGAAGCTTTTGCTGCGCAATCTTTGGCCGTGATCAAAGAAGCCGGATTGAATCCAGATATCGTGAATGTAAATGGTGGTGCCATCGCACTTGGTCATCCGCTGGGATGTACGGGAGCGAAGTTGAGTACGCAGCTATTTAACGAGATGCGCCGTAGCAACCAAAAATACGGAATGGTTACTGCCTGTGTGGGTGGTGGTCAAGGTATTGCGGGGGTTTATGAGTTGTTGAATTAGAATTTTATCAGTTAGCTTTTGGCTGGCTGATTAACTTCTCTTTAATGTAGTTTTCGTTTTGAGAAGTTTTAGATAAAAAATAAAATCCTCGTCAGTTTTTGCTGGTGGGGATTTTTTTTGTTCGATCGAAATCTGCCAGTTACATTTTTAGATACAAATAAGAAATACGTCAGCATTTCCTACCAAATCCAAAGTTAGGATTACCTTTCTCTAATCATAAAAAAATCCCACCTTTGTTTTTACAAAGGCAGAATTTCTTTTAAAAAATTAGTATGTGAAAATATTACGCTTATTTATAGAAATCTATTAGTTACGTGGCTCTCCTAGTTGTGTTCCAATCACGTTATCAGCTGGCTGTGTTACCACTGGGCAGTTAATGATTGCTCCGGTTGCAGTCAAAAGATCAGAAAATGCATTATCTAGTGGATTCGCATTCGCATTGCCTCTGAAAGGAATCAAGATACCTTGCTCTAGTAGATTATTAATCTGACCGAAGCTTCTTAAGATTGGTCGTTCTGATTCTGGTACGGTAAACTCAGTAATGTGTGCATCCCACATTGGCGAATAACGTTCGTCACTCGGATCGATTGGGAAAGTATTCGTTGGATCTTGAACTTGACGATTACTTACTGATGCGGTATTTAATCCTTGTACCCCGAAACCATCACCGTTGTCAGAAGTTCTACCATTTGCAGTTGGGCTAAAAGGCAGCATAGATCCACCTGGAAATTCACCAAATGCAGGCAAATTGTTTAGTTTTGGTGCAAAAACCCCTAATTCGATAGTCGCTGGAGCAGGATCTGAAGTATCCGTTACAATGTGAAAATAGTAAGGTCTATTCTCGTGCCATCCGTCTAGAAGTTGTAAAACAACCGAAGCTTGATCAGTGGCAATATTTGGATTGTTTAGATCATCTTCTTGCGCTAATGAGTTACCATCTGGATGAGGAATTCTATCATGAATACCAGTACTGTTAGCCATTAATTGTGCATTAATGATAATTTCGCTACCAGGTAAAACAACATAAGAAGACCAGTTGGCATCCGCTACCGCTCCAGAATTTGCTTCTGCAGGAGGGAATCCGACTAGTAATCCGTCATCAGAAGCATCACCCGCAACTAAAGATCTTTTTAAAGAAAAATCTACTGATCCTTCAAAGACAAGTCTTCCATCTTCAGACCATGTTGAGTTTTGTTCACCTCCTGAGCCAATAGCGTTCGCCATTCTTGGAGCAAAAATAACTCCTAGCTCTCTCGCTAATTCTCTATCTGAAGCTTCTGTAATAATATAATATCCTTCTCTGACATCTCCGTTTGATAGCGTTTCCCAACCTTGGAATAAAGGTAATCTTACTGTTGGACCTGCAGGCACTACATCTCTATCCACACGAAAGTCGATACCAAGTACACTGGGGATAAATACATTTTGATCATCTGTAAAAGTAAGTGCTGGATTATCAGCATCATAAGGAGTTCCTCCATCAGTTTCTATACTGCTTAGTAAAAGCTCTGCTGCAGTTGGAGGATCAGGGATTGGTATATTATCGTCATCATCGTTACATGATACAGTAAATAATACAAGGCTGCTTAGAAAAATTAATTTAGACAATTTCATAAAAAGAATATTTTTTTTGTGATAGAATTATACGTTATTTGGACTTTAGAACGCCTCCTTTTATTTAAATGTTTTTAAGATTATCTCTAATTCAATAGGATTGACTTAGCATAGACAATGTGCTAATAAACTTAATTTTTCAAGGCAACCTTTTGCTACAAAAACTGGTACAAGGTCATTTTCCTGTGTGGAGGTCTAACAAGTATCAAGCAATGACAACGAATAATATTGCTTTTTAAAATGCAAAATTTTCATTGTATTTTTTATTGATTTTGCGTTTATCCAAAAGTAAAACTAACTTTGGGTAGCTTGTAATAATAATTATCCCAACATAATATTTTAAATAAAAAAAAATGAGACTAATAATAGGATTAATAATTTTGTCATTTGTTTGCTTTGGCTGTAATTCCAATGACTCGAAGCCATCCAATATTTCGAAGCCAACTAGCCAAGTTAATTCCACTGAGAATGCGGAGCCATTGATTCAAATAGATCAAGTATTATCGAATGAAGGGTATATAAATATCCCGCTAAATATCGTTGAACAAACTAAAAAGGATGCATATATTTCTTATAAGGTACGAGCCATGTCGAAAAACGATATGCTTGAATTAATCGTTAGTCTAAAAGAAGGAGTGCCTGCTGGTTTTGTAGATGGTGTTCCTAAAAATTCCTTTTTGGCAGACGGCATTATCTTCGAATCTACTGGACCTAAAAGTGATCGATTGTTAACAGCTTTGGCTCAGAAATATAAAATTAACTCTGAGAAATTAGTCATGCAATCCAAGCAAGTATTCACTTGTGCCAACTTAAATCAAACCGCCGTTGACTATCAATCCGGAACACCAAAATTTAAAATATTCTTAGAAGGTGGAACTGAGATAGCAGAACTATACGTGAATTTTGATTTTAAAAAATCAATTATTTATTTAAACGAAAAGGATCCACAATATAGAAATGCGTTGATTAATTTATTGAAGGAATAGAGGTTTGGTATCTAATCTCAAACGAGGTCATTTGACATAGTATTTAACTTACATCCTAGTGAGTTATCTCTTTTTGTAAATAATTTACTATTTGCTTTGATGTTGACTTGTGGTATCAAAATGACTTTATAAAAAAAATCCCCGCCAGTTAATCATAACTGCCGGGGATTTTTTTTTGTTATTTTAAACTTTAGAAAATTTCAAAAATTTTTCAGCATCAAATCTTAATAATTTCTAAATTTACTAACACTACCCCTTACTGTTTTATCAATTTGATCGTCTTAGGGCTTGGGGCAACACCACAGCCACCATCATCCTGATATTCGATAATATTTAAAATAATCTCATCATCATTTGTTAAATCGATTGGGCTTGGATCTCCTTGAACAATACTTATAGAACCACCTGCACAAGCTAATCCAGTATTAAAATCAGGAACGATGACCTCATCACAAAGGAATTCAAAGACAAAATTACTCACATCAAAACCTCCTAAGCCTGGTGCCCAAGGAAGATTAAAATATCTTTGTGTAAGAGATCCATTAACGGGATTAATCTGTACTCCACCTTCTGGAAAAGGAATACCAAAACCAGCGGAGGCATCTCCTATATACGAAAGAAAATAAAGACCAGAAAAATCATCATCTGATAATAGACAAGATGAACTACCATCTTCACAGACCGTAATTGGCCCCGTTTGAATTGGAGATGTGTTTGAAAAACTTAGCGGATCGCTGGTCTTCCCAGTCTCAAGATCAATACCCTCAATAGTTATTTGCTCAAATTCGCAAACAAGATAAGTTAGGTTAAATTCACCAGTACTAGAAAATTCAAAGATTTGATTTCCATTAAAATTTAACCTAACATATCCATTCTCTACTAGTTCACCATCGCAATTTAGCAACGAACCATTTATCTGGAGTATCTCCGTTTCACTTAACTCGACCGTTATTACTCCTAAATCAGTATCCGTGGAAAAAGGTCCAAATGTCTGATCTAGTACTTCTTCA
>JALZUU010000258.1 GCA_023300665.1 Saprospiraceae bacterium
TTTTCGATAATCATAAACTTCAGATACATCAGGTCGAGTAATCGCTCCACGCTCTGCTCGTACGGCTCGTTTTCCAACCGTTTGATAATAACTATTAAACAAAAAAGAGAAAGCTTCATTAAATGTTTGGTAACCCGGACTGTGTTTTTTTAGAATCATCTCTTCAAAAAACCAAGTAATGTGAGATAAGTGCCACTTAGGTGGACTCGCAAAATCTACCGGTTGAGGCAAGTAATCTTCAATCTTGAGTGGCTTACAAAGTTCTTCAGAATAGGCTCTGGTATTTTTGTATTTTTCAAGTATTTTAACTTCAAGTAATTGATTATTAGCTACTTGTGATTTCATTTCTATTTATTTAATGATAAAACTTCTTTCCATTTTTCTGTTTCAGCATACTGCTTGATGGTCTTATTTCGATGTTCTAAAAATCGCTTCATATAACTTTTTAAAAATAATAAATCCGCCATTTTGCCTAAGATTCCTAAAGGAGATTCATAATCAAAAACATCTACCATCATTGTTTGTTCTCCAATTTCACTAAAAATATGGTCGTGTTTAAAACGTTTGAATATACCTTTTTGCATTTCATCTGCAAAGTAGGTCGGTTGATTAAACGCTGTTATTCGAACCGTTAGTTTTTGATAAATACCAAAATGTCTAGCCCGCCAGGTAACCCATTCATCTTTTTTGATAAGACCAGAGGTGATTCCTGCGATGGCTTTTTCATTGGTTTGTTGAGTAGAAATTTTATGCAGGTCAATACTTCTCGATAAATCAAAAACGAGGGACATTGGGGCTGTACCACTAAGTGTGTCATTTTGCAGCCCGCACCTTGTATTCCTAAAGGAAGGCCAACGCGCTGACACACTTTAACAGAACAGTCTCGGGACATTGGTGCATTTATTCTGGTCTCTATTTTTATTATTGGCATCTAAAATTTTAAAAAGAAATTCCGTTTATTGAAGGTGTTTAAAAACTCCAAAATGGTCTATGAACGGATAATATTCTACCAATTAAACATTTCGTACCAATGCTGTCACCATTGCAATAAAATCATCTTTTACCAAATCCATGGTAGCCATCACATCATCATGCGTCAACTTTTCGGTTGTCAATCCTGCGCCCATGTTGGCGACAAAGGTAATGGCAACTACCTCCATCCCAGCGTGTACGGCTGTCAAAGTTTCGGGGACCGTAGACATTCCTGCAACGTCTGCACCAAGGATCTGCATCATCTGAACTTCTGCTGGAGTTTCATAACAAGGACCAGTGGTAAACAAGTAGGTTCCTTCTCTAAGATTTATCTTTAAATCTTTAGCGACCTTTCTCGCCAAATTTTGAAGATGAGGCGTGTACGCTTCCGAAGTATCTGGAAATCTAGGTCCAAATTCTTTAAGATTCGGTCCAACTAATGGGTTGGTTCCTACCCAATTTATATGATCAGTAATCAACATTAGATCACCCGTCTTTACATTATCAGGATTTACTCCTCCAGTAGCAGTTGTGATCACTAAACTCTCAACTCCAAGTTTTTTAAAAACTCTAATCGGAATACCAATAGTATCCAATCGGTGCCCTTCGTAATAATGGAATCTCCCTTTAAGTACGATAACGGTTTTACCTTGCAACTTACCTACTACCAATTCTCCTGCGTGTCCTTTTACGTGGGTTTGTGGAAAATCAGGTATCTCCCCATAAGGTATAACAAGTGGATCTTCAATCGAATCAGCGATTACTCCTAATCCTGAACCTAAAATTAGTCCAACGGTTGGAGTAAGATCACCCAAACGAGTACGTAGATAATCAGTCGCTCGATTTATTTTATTTATTATTTCCATACGAATGCAAGATACTTAAGTTGTACTTTAAAAACAAAATCCTAGAATATAAATATAATTTATTTATTATCGGTAAGTGTATGAATATTAGTTGTTTATGGATTTTTTTATCAATTTTTTTCAAAAGAAGGTCTTTCTTAAGTTTTGTCAGGATGCAGACTTGTTTGTTTGGTAGGTTGTTTTCTCGTTAATTTCGAAAACTTTCGAGGTTTACTCAAGAAAGATACTAGGGATGGAATTTTTTTATAGATTTTGACTGCTTTTGAAATTCTTGAACAACTTCAAATTAAAAAAGGTAGTAACTGTTATTGCAGTTACTACCTTTTTAGAAAACATTTACGAATTTGTTTCTACGCTATATTTTTTCCCAAACGATCAAGCAAGCTAAAATGGCTCTTTAATGCGCTTAAAAAAGTGTGATGTTGGTGATAAGGAATACCATATTCTTCGGCGGTCTGTCGTACAATAGGGGAAAGATGTTGATAGTGTACATGACAAATATGAGGAAATAAATGATGTTCTACTTGATAGTTTAATCCACCAACCAACCAAGAAAATATGCGGTTCGTATTGGCAAAATTAGCGGTGGTGTTTAATTGGTGAATGGCCCAATTATTTTCAACGGAACCAGTTTCGTCTTGTTTGAAAAAACTAGTTTCTTCAATTACGTGTGCTAGTTGAAATATATAAGCTAGAATAACACCACAGATAAAGTGCATCAACAAAAATCCCATGATCAAATATCCCCAACTGATGGGTACCATCATAAATGGTAGCGCTATAAAAACCAAAGCATACCATGTTTTATGAAAAATGATTTGGGCAAGTGCGCTTTTAAAAGTCAGTCCCTGTCCAGCTAATAAATTTTTTCGATCATAACGAATTAGCTGCTCAAAATCCTTTGCTACAAACCAGTAAATGGTCATCAATCCATAAAAGAACGTGGCGTAATAAGCTTGAAAACGGTACATCTTTTTATGTTCTTGATTCGGAGAAAATCGGATAACCCCTTTATCAATGTCTTCATCATGTCCATGAATATTGGTAAAAGAATGGTGTAATACATTGTGTTGAATAATCCAATTGGTATGAAATCCGCCAATAAAATTACTGATAGAGCCGATGGCCTTATTGACAAATTTACTACTAGAATAAGCGCCATGATTGGCATCATGCATAACTGATAATCCAATTCCAGCCATTCCAAATCCCATAACTGCCCAAGCAGCGAGAATGGAGCCGACACCGCTGATGACACCTGTTAGCATGAGTACAAAAGGCACCATGTAAACGGAAAGCATAAAAACGGTTTTTATCCGCATATTCCAGTTCGAATATCGGGAAATTTTATTATCAGTAAAATGTTGATTAACGCGTTGGCGTAATAAAACGAAAAATTCAGGTCGATCTTTTTTATTAAATCTGACAGGAGGCAAACTCTTTAGATGCATCGTATTCTGTGTCATGTACGGATAGTTAGTTGTTAGTTTGAACGATTTGACAATCAAGAAACTAGTACAGACAATTTACCTCAAAAGGAAGGTGGTTTTGTCTGAATGGTTTAGAAAAAAGAGAAAAGTAGCCTGTTTTTTTTGGAAGGGTGAAACTACTGCTTTTTTTTGTAGTTCTTACCAACACATTAGAAATTAGTGTATTGAAGCTGTTTAAAAATGAAGCACAATGGTTACGGACAAGTCATTGATAACGTAGATCTTCTGCTATTTTTATCTCAATAGCTAAGGCTATTAAGAGAAAAATGAGCATCGCCCACATTATCAAGCACTTATCCTCACCTTTTGTGAACATTC
>JALZUU010000259.1 GCA_023300665.1 Saprospiraceae bacterium
TTTTTTTTAGCCCTTAGAGACTATTTTTAATCTACAAACAAGTATTCTAAATTTAGTTGATTAAAGTCTTTATTAAATTGAGCGACTTCATCATCTAGCATTTTATCGAATGCGGTGAGTTGTTTTTTAATCGCGGCACTGAGTTCATTTTTTACTGCCACGTCTTGATGGGTAGGAGCGAAATCTCCCATACCTACTAAGCTATTCAGATGACCTAATTTATTGGTTAATCGAATTGGAAAATTAAGCGGATCTTGTCGAGAACGGTTTTTAGTTTGATAAAGTTCTTTTTCAATATTCCCAAAAGATTTCCGCATTTCTTTTGCTTTTTCTCGCAGATCAGCGGTACGTTCATCTTCTTTATATTGAGATTCAAAAGTTTTTAATTGCTTATTAATTTTTCGAATTTTTCGAATACTTTGATGTGCTCGATCAACTGTTTTATTAATATCTGAAATAAAATCATATTGCTTTTGCATATCCGCTACGCTTGCTTCCGCATTAGGGTTTGGTAATATTTTAAATGGTTGAATTTGCTGCTTTCCATTGATATCAAGCAGCACTTTATAGGTTCCAGGAACTGCTTTTGGTCCATCGAGGTTAGCCCACCAAAGGATCATACCTTTTAATGATTCTGCACCATCGATTCGCGTATTCCATGCAAACATATTCCCACCTTTTTTTACGGTTAGTGAATCCTTTTTTTCTTTTGCAAAAGAGCTATACATTTGTAAGGTATCACCAGCCGAATTTAGATAAGCTAAAACAACCGTATCTTTTTTAGCATCAAAATCTTTGATATTAAAATAGGTGACTACCCCACTCGGATGATTCGCTCCTTCGGTTAAACTCTTACGAGATCGCGCCCCACCACCCATTCGATAAGCATCTTTTGGTTTAAAAAGATGGTTGGTGTTTTTATCGACTTCCGTCGCTTGATGTAGTAAACTCAGATCATCAATAATCCATAGACTTCGGCCTTGCGTTGCCACAATTAGATTATTGTCTTTAATCGTTAAATCCGTGATTGGAACAATCGGTAGATTCAATTGAAAGGATCGCCAATTATTTCCGTTATCAAAACTAATATACATTCCTGTTTCTGTTCCTGCATAAAGAATACCCTCTTGTTTAGGGTCTTCTCGAACGACTCTTGTAAAATGTTCTGCTGGAATTCCATTGGTCATTTTTTTCCACGTTTTTCCGTAGTCTGTCGTTTTATAAATATAAGGTGCAAAATCGCCCGACTTATATCTCGTTCCTGCAACATAAGCAGTCCCTTCATCAAAATAACTCGGTTCAATACTATTGATCATCATCCATTCCGGCATTCCTTTTGGCGTAATATTCTCCCAATTACCTCCACCATCTCGACTGATATGAATCAATCCATCATCACTCCCCACCCATAAAAGGCCTTCTTTTAATGGCGATTCTGCTGCAGCAAAAATAGTACAATAGTATTCTACCGAAGTATTATCTTGTGTAATTGGACCTCCAGAAGATTTCATTTTCAAAGAATCATTTCGCGTTAGGTCAGGACTGATTACGCTCCAAGATTGACCTTCATTTTCACTTACGTGTACATGTTGTGAAAAAGTATATAAACGATCCGGATTATGTTTACTAAAGATGATTGGAAAATTCCATTGAAAACGATATTTCATATCTTCTACTCCATGCCCCATTGGATTATCAGGCCAAACAGAAATTGAACGAGTCGTATTTTTTTCATGATTTCTTCTAGTCAAAAATCCATCATAACTTCCTCCATAAACAATCTCGCTATTTTCTGGATCGACGGCGATATGTGCACTTTCTCCACCTGCCGTTCTTTCCCAATCGTTTTCAGAAATACTCCTACCTTCACTACGGTGACGAATTCGAATGGTACTATTATCTTGCTGCGCTACATAAATTCGATAAGGAAAAGCATTGTCGGTGGTAACTCGATAAAACTGTGCGGTAGGTTGATTAAAATAAGTACTCCAACTTCTTCCACCATCATAGGTAACTTGCGCTCCACCATCATCTCCAATAATCATTCTATTTGGATTTTCTGGTGCAATCCACAAATCGTGGTGGTCACCGTGTGGTGCATTGTGTGTGCTAAAAGATCTTCCACCGTTGGTCGACTTATGATAATTTACGTTTAAAACATAAACCGTATTCTCGTCTTTGGTATCTGCATATAACCGCGTATAATACCAAGCTCGCTGTCGGAGTTTACGTTCAGCGTTTACCTTTTTCCATTTACTACCACCATCTACAGAAGTATAAAGTCCACCTGCTTTTTCGTTTTCTACCATCGTATACAGACGATTGCTATTAGCAGAAGAAACGGTGATCCCAATAATTCCTAGCGTCCCTTTTGGGAAGCCTTCATTTTTAGAAATTTCTTTCCAAGTTTCGCCCTCATCCGTACTTTTCCAAAGTGCAGAGCCATCTCCACCAGAACTCAAACTATAAGGAGTACGGCGAGCATTCCAAGTACTCGCGTAAAGAACTCGATAATTATTTGGATCAATAATTAAATCTACAACGCCAGCATCCTCGTTGCTAAATAAAGTTTGTCGCCAAGTTTTTCCACCATCCGTACTTTTATAAACGCCTCGCTCTTTAGTCGGTTTATAAATATCTCCTAGCACGCCCGCATAGACGATATCCTCATTCGTAGGATGCACTCGAATACGTGGTACATGACGACTATTTTTCAATCCCATCTGTTGCCAAGTTTTTCCAGCATCTACTGTTTTCCAGATTCCATAACCAGAAGAAACATTTCCACGTAAGGTCTTCTCTCCTCCACCGACATAGATTACATTCGGATCACTTTTAGCCACTTCTATGGCACCGATACTACCACCAAAAAATCCATCAGAAATATTTTCCCATTCTTTTCCACCATTCTTCGTTCGCCACACACCTCCACCGGTACTTCCCATATAAAAAAGGTCGGGTTGGCCAGGAACTCCTGTTACCGCAGCACTCCGTCCACCTCGAAAAGGGCCGACCAGTCGGTATTCTAAGGCGCTATAGACAGACGTGTCGGGTGTCTGCGCATTGAGTTCAAAATTAATATTTAGAAAAAGAATTAGGAATAGAAAAAGAATCTTGGCTCGCATGGTATTTTTTTAGTTTGTATGAGCCATAAATGTAGGGAAAAAAAATTATATGCAGATTTTTTGATCAGGCAGTTTTAGAATATTTACGATACTATTGAACATTCTGAAGCAGAATAAGCGAGACTGTCCCATAAAGTGTGGCAGCGCGAAGGGTCTTTCCTTTATAGCCTGCCCCGGGCATCGTCTCGGGGAATACAATGCGCGGGCTGCAAATGACACACTTAGTGGTACAGTCCGCTAAATCGACAATACCTTCACCTCCACCCTTTGATTCTTTTTCCTCCCATCTTTCGTTTTATTGGTAAACTTAGGTTTTCGTTTTCCGTAGCCTTTGTAGAGTACCCGTCGAGGATCAATTCCTTTTCCAATAATATAGTCTGCCACTGCTTTAGCTCGCTCTGCTGACAAACGATCACAAAATTCGTGTGAAGGAATATTGTTCGTATGTCCACCAATCTCAATGGCCACAGAACCATTTTCTGTTAAAAATTCAAATAACTCATCCATCGTTGGAATGGAGCTAGGTTCGATACTAGAACTATCTGCCTTAAAATACAGTTTATCTAATCTCATTGTTTGACCTCTCTGTAAAGTAGCCGCCGTTAGTTCTGGAATTTGCTTATTCTTTATTTCAAATTTCATGTCCGCCACACATCCTTTTTCATCCTTAACGGAAACTTCATAACTACCCGCAGCCATTTTCTCTGCCGTCGGTCCAGTAGCACTTGTACTCCAAGTAAACTGATATTTTCCTGATCCACCAACTCCTGTAGCTTTTACTTTTCCATCACTTGATACTTCGGAAGAAGAAGGTGTTTTTTTCAATTCAATTCCCAATGGTTCTGGTTGAGACAAACTTACTTGTGCCGTCTTTTTCAATCCACTCGCATCTTCAACTTCCAAGGTATAATCACCTGCTCCTAATTTTCCGACAGAAGCCCCAGTTTGGCCATTGCTCCAGGTATATTTAAAAGGTGATTTACCACCGGTTACCGCCGCGGTTGCAGCACCAGAATTATTTCCATGGCAATCAACTTCTTGATCAATTTTTACAGACACTGCTAATGGTAAAATATCTTCGGTAATCTCCACACTTGTTGTAGCAGCACAACCATTACTATCTTTTATTTCTAAAGTATGTGCACCCAAACCGAGCTTTTCTGCGTTCTCCGATTTTTCACCACTATCCCAAGAATAAGTATAAGGACCTTTGCCACCACTAACCGTGGCCTTTGCTTTTCCATCTTTATTATTAGCAGAAGCAGGTTGTACAACCTCCACCGCCAATTTAATTTCTGTTGGCCCTTCCAACTCAATATCCATAGACGCTCCAGTACCTTCTGCATCAGTTACAACTATTTCGTATTTTCCGGCAGCCAAGTTTTTCCCTTTTTCCGTCGTCGCATTCGTCCCTTTCCATTCATATTTATACGGCGGTTTTCCACCATTCACTGCAACCAATACTGCACCTGTTTTTTCACCAAAACAATTAATACTATTCGTTGCCTCCGCAGTTACATTCATTGGTAAGATATCTTCGGTAACCTCAACACTCACTGTTCCTGTACAACCATTGCTATCTTTTATATCTACGGTATGCGTACCAAGACCCAGCTTTTCTGCCGTCTCTGATTTTTCGCCACTATCCCAAGAGTACGTGTATGGTCCCTTACCACCTTCTATTTTAGCTTTAGCTTTTCCGTCTTTTTGATTAACCGAAGCATTTTTTAATACGGTAGCTTCTACCTCAATTGCTTTTGGAGTTTCCAATTCTACGGCGGTAGTAGCAGTAGTACCTTCTGCATCAGTAACGACCACCTCATATTTTCCAGCAGCTAAATTTCCTGCTTTTTCTGTCGTCGCATCTGTCCCTTTCCATTCATATTTATAAGGCGGTTTTCCACCATTCACCGCAACCAATAATGCCCCTGTTTTTTCACCAAAACAATTAATATTATTTGTCGCTTCTGCCGTTAGATTCATCGGTAAAATATCTTCGGTAATCTCAAAATCAAATTTGATACTACAGCCATTTTCATCAGTAATAATTACCTCTTGAGGTCCAGCACCTAGTTTTTTCGCTTGATCTTTAGACTCTCCACTACTCCACTCATAGGTATATTTTCCAGTTCCTCCTTTTATTTTCACTTTTGCTTTTCCATCGTTTTTCTCTAAATTGGCAGAAGCAGTTACGTTTACATCTCCAGTCAACGTTTTGGGAGTTTTAATTTCAATAGTAGCTTCCGTAGATTTACCGCTAGCATCCGAAACTTTGACCGTATATTTTCCAGCCGCTAATTGATTAGGATTCTCTCCTTTTATTTTATCAGAATTCCAAGCAAAACTATAAGGTGGTTTTCCGCCATTCACATTTACTTTTAATACCCCATCTTCAACATTTGCACATTTTAATCCAGCCAAAATTTCAATATCTGCCTTGAGAGAAAGAATATTTTCTTCGATGGTAAACCCAGCGGTTGTGTTACAACCTTTCGCATCCGTGACAACTACTTGATGATTTCCAGCACCTAGTTGAGCTGCCTCCGCTGTTTTTTCATTGGTATCCCATTCGTAGGTGTAAGGAGCTGTTCCGCCATCCACTTTAATCTTTGCTTTTCCATCCGAATTTCCGGTACTAGCAGGTGCGATTATTTCCACACTCAACATTAAGGTTTCAGGAGCTTTAACCAAATATTTAGCAATACTTGATTTTCCACTCGCATCGCTAACGGTGACTTCATAATTTCCAGCAGATAAATTTTTTGGAGCTTCTCCTTTTGCTTTATCAGAATTCCAAGCAAAACTATAAGGAGGTTTTCCTCCTTCTACCGCAACCGTTATAGCTGCCTCGCTAGAATTTGCACAATTAAGTGGTGATACTTCATCTATCGTAATGGCGAGGTCCGAAATATTTTGTTGGATTTCAACGGTAGCCGTAGTAGAACAACCTGCATCATCCGTAACGGTAACGGTGTGTGAACCACCTGTAAGTTTTTCAGCTGTGGCTTTTGATTCTTGGTTGTCCCATTGAAATTTATAATCAGGAACACCACCCGAAACTGTAACGGTTGCAGCAGCATCCCCTGCTCCAATTCCACTTTCTGGACGATCTTGTTTAACGGTAATTTTTACGGCTGGATCATTAATAGTAACAGAAGCAGATTTGTTTTTTCCTTGACTGTCGGTAACGGTAACGGTATATTCACCAGGACCTAAGTCAGTAGGTTTTTCCCCTTTTATTTTTACGTCATTCCATTTATAAGTATAAGGAGGTTTTCCACCTTCGACCACTACGGCTAAAGAACCATCATACTCAAAAGCCCCACAACTGATCGGATTTTCGACCAAAGCACTAACGGTAATCGCATCTTCTTTTTCAATCAGAAATAATCCTTTATCTCTAGTTCCTACCCAAAGTGCATCGTCTTGGTCCACTCGAACCTGAGCGGCAAACTCACTCGTATAATATTCAGGAGCGGCAAACGGTTCAATTGTTCCCGTTTCAGGATCTGTCCGTGTAACAATTTCAGAGGCAAGCCAAAGTCTATTTTTACTATCAAGCTCTCCGTCAATAAGTAATCCTTTAAATTGTCTAGGGTTGAGTTCTATTTCTTTCCATTTATTTTTTGGCGTTACTTCCCAGATCCATTCTTCTGAAAGGATATAAGTTTTACTACCATTATAAGCGACTCCTACAAAAGCTAAATATTTTTCATCTATATTCCATCGACCATTCCGTCCCCAAACAACTCCTTCAGGAGTTCCGATCCACATTCGACCAGAAGGTTCTATTTCAATAAAGTTTATAAAATTAACTTCTAGGTCAGAATTATCTTTTGTAAAATGTTTGATCAGCTGCAGAGGAGTTAGACTAAATTGGTAGAGCCCAGTTTCTGTGGTTCCAATCCATAGATGTTGTTTCTTTTCATCAAGATGCGCAGTATTTACATCAGAAAGATCTGGAATAAATTTTTTAAGTCCTGTTTTAGAAACTCGAAGATCTACGTTTCCACTACGATATTGTAATAATGCCCACTCATCAGCACGCAACGGCTCTTTTACCGCATTATTGATTGAGAGCACTTTAAAAAGACCTTCAGAATTTCCAACCCATTTCTGATTGTCTTGATCTACAAAAACATTCCAGATTGGCTTAGATTTATCAACCGCATCACCTCGCTCTACCCGCATTTTATCTTGAGCAGAAAGGTGAATAGTCAATAATAGGAAACTTAAAACGGCTAGTATTTTATTCATCATCGGATTGGTATAAAAAAACACAAAATTAAACAAATTGGATTATTTGAAAATAATTCAGGCTTTATAACGAATCTCAAGCGTGAAATGTTATGAATAAGCTTGTCTAACTTATGGAGTTATTATCTTTCTTTAGCAGATAAATAGTACTTTTCACCTCTGTACCCACCATTTTTTTAATTCAAAGCATCATTATCGATATGCGTATATACCATTTTCTATTGTCTATTTTAGCCTGCGTGGCCTTATCTTGTGGTTCTTCTACTGATGAAAAATGTCGATATGGCAGTGCAGAACCAATTTTTGATACTTCTTATGAAAAAGTACTGAAACATAGTTTTAGTAAAAAAGGCCAATTAACTTATGAGCAAATTGTTTTTGAAAATCAAATGGAACTAGAAATCCAACAATCTGGTTGTGATAGTATCCGACAGGTTTTTCAATTCAAAATTCCAGAGGATGTTCGATCCCAAGAATCGGCTTATTTTAAAGAAATGACGATTCAGTTTTTTATATATTTAAGTCAAATAAGTGACAAACATTTTAGCCTTCATCACCTTGGAAAGGTCGTTAGTCAACATTTTCAAGAAATAAAATTGGGAAAACCTTTTATGATGCAAGAAAATTATTTTTTAAAAATTGATCGAATTTTAGGGTCAAATGAA
>JALZUU010000260.1 GCA_023300665.1 Saprospiraceae bacterium
ACAGTTTAATCAAAGAAAAAGCCCTTTACACGATAAGTGTAAAGGGCTTTTAGCATATGGTCTTTTTTGATTAGTGTCTTGCCACCTATTCGCTTTTCGGTTCCTTTATTAGTCATTCAGTCATCTTCTAAATCTGCGCAGGAGAAAAGCACTCGTAGGAAGCGTTTGGCTAAGTAGATTCAGAATTAAAGAAAATTTAAGAGGGATTATTTAGGTTCTATAGATGTTTATGGCCCTCTGTTGAGAGTGGCGTTAAATTTTCCTTCTGAATCTGCGCAGGAAAAAAGCGACCGTAGGAAGCGTTTGACTAAGTAGATTCAGAATTAAAGAAAATTTAAAAGCCACTCGAAATAAAATCACTTGAAGGACCAATCGTATTTATTGATTCCTTTGATAGCTTCAGTCAATAATGCAATTGTAGCTAAGATATCTTTCTTGTGTGCCATTTCGATGGTCTGGTGCATATTACGTAATGGGATAGAAATTGCTCCAGCGATAGAACCATTTTTTCCGTAGCGTTGAAGTCCGGCTGTGTCTGTTCCACCTGCAGGAAGAATCTCAGGTTGCCATTTTATTTTTTTCTTATCTCCGATTTTTTTCAAATAACTGACCATTCGATAATCACAAATAGTAGAACCATCTTTAATTTTTATGGCAGTTCCCATTCCGAGTTTTGTGATTTTCTCGTGTCCTTGAGCACCCGGAACATCAAAAGCGATGGTGACATCTAATCCAAAACCAAAGTCAGGATTGATTCGGTGTGCTGCTGAGATTGCTCCACGTAGACCAACTTCTTCTTGAACAGTAAACACAGCATATAGATCATAAGGAATTTTACGACCTTTTAATTTTTTCAATGTTTCTAATAGAATATAAACAGACAAACGGTTGTCCATCGATTTAGAGTTGATACATTCTCCCATTTCTATTAACTCTCGTTCGCGTGTAATTGGATTACCAACTTCAACGATCTTTTTTACTTCCTTCGCAGGGCGTCCTGTATCAATATAATATTCAGAAATAGGAATAGGTTTACCACGTTCTTCGGCGGACATTAGATGGATAGGCTTACAACCCATAACACCGATAATGTCTTTGGTGCCGTGAACAATTACCCGTTGAGAGGTGAGTGTTTTAGGATCAAATCCTCCAAGTGGGTGAAAACGAATAAAACCTTCATCATCAATATGGCTCACCATAAAACCGATCTCATCCATGTGGGCTGCTACCATTACCCGTTTATCCTCTGTTCCTTTTTTTACGGCAATAACACTACCCATTGCGTCGGTATATACTTCATCGGCTAGGCCTTTTAATTCTTTGAGGATTAATTCGCGAATTTTTTGTTCAAAACCAGGAGCACCAGGCGTTTCGCAGATTTTTTTTAATAATTTAACATCAACCATATGATCGGTAATTTTTTTGCAAAGATAGGTTTTTATACGGTGAAATTCTTAAACAAGTTCTGTGAAAAAGAAACATTAAGGCACTAGTGCCTTGGGCGGTAAGTTAGTGGGTATATGGAGTGCAGCTACTTTAGAACGGATCGAGGCAGAAAATCCGGAGTTATGTCGTAGCATAATGAGGAATTTTCTAATGAAGAGCTGTTTTAAAATAGCATAGTCCGTATACTCAATTAATTTATGTCCAAGGCACTAGGATAGCTTATGGAGGTAATATGAATAAAAAAGGAGATTGATTAAAGGAACAAAGTATCTTCAATCTTGTTAGGTTTGTATTTAAATTTTGCAGATTTTTTTATAAAAACAAAGTAATGACCGCACATATTTTAACGATAGGAGATGAAATTTTAATAGGGCAAATTATCGATAGCAATTCAGCTTGGATGGCAGAGCAATTGAATCTGAAAGGAATTCAGGTTACCAAAATAGTTTCGATTAGTGATACGGCCGAAGCGATTCGAGAAGCGTTGGATGATGCTTTTGCAAAAACTGATTTGGTATTGATGACGGGTGGTTTGGGGCCAACAAAAGACGATATAACTAAAAAGACACTAGCGGAATACTACGGAGCAGGAATGTCTTTTCATGAAGAAACTTTTGAGCGATTAACTAAAATATTTGCGCGTTGGGGAAGAGAAACTACGCCAGCACACCGTGAACAGTGTTTTATGCCTGATAATGCAAAAATTTTAACGAATAAGACAGGAACCGCCCCGGGGATGTGGTTTGCCAATGGGGGAAAGGTTGCGGTATCCATGCCTGGTGTACCTTATGAAATGAAGTATTTGATGGAGCATGAAGTACTGCCATTGATTGAAGCAACTTTTCCAGGAAAACCGATCACCCATCGTACGATCCTAACCATTGGAGAAGGAGAGTCTCGAATTGCTCGTAGAATTCAAGATGTTGAAGAAAACTTGCCCGATTATATCAAGCTAGCTTATCTACCGAATTTAGGTCAGGTGAGACTACGACTATCAGCGACTGGAAATAACCTTAGCGAATTAAAAAAGGAGTTAGATACCCAAGTAGCCTTAATTGAAGCACGGATTCCTGAGTTTATTTTTGGTTATGGAAAAGATACAATTGAAAAAGTCGTGGGACAATTATTATTAGAAAATAAGAAGACAATTGGTACTGCGGAGAGTTGTACCGGAGGATTGGTGGCTCATCGAATCACAAGTATACCTGGATCTTCGGCTTATTATGAAGGCAGTATCGTTGCTTATAGTTTTGGACTTAAGAAAAAACTATTAAATGTGGCGCCAGAAATATTAAAAAATCATGGTGCAGTCAGTGAAGAAACAGTAAAAGCAATGCTAGATGGCTTACTAGCGAATCTGGGAGTTGATATTGGAATTGCGATTTCTGGAATTGCTGGCCCAGGAGGAGGAACACCTGAAAAACCGGTAGGAACGATCTGGATTGCCGTAGGTGATAAAAATAAGATGAATACCCTGAAACTACAACTGGGAAAAAGCCGTTCTAATACTGTTAAATATACCGCAACTAAGGCCTTGGATATGGTTAGGCAGTTTGTTTTGGAAAAAGCTTAGTATGCGTCTATATAAGGGTTAATTCAAAGGTCTTATAAAAAATATCATTATTTGTTTATTTTTGTGGTAGAAATAAGTGTTTGTTCAAGTTTTTATGATTCTGCGAAATTTGCCGATTAATAGAAGTTAGGACAAATTCTAAGCACTAAAACCAAATTAATCAAGATCAAATTATAGTACAATGGCTAAGGTAGAACTGGTAATGCCCAAAATGGGAGAAAGTATAATGGAAGCTACAATCTTAAAGTGGCACAAACAAGTGGGTGATCAGGTAGAAATGGATGAAACGATTTTGGAAATCGCCACCGATAAAGTAGATACTGAGATCCCCGCTCCAGTAGCAGGAACTGTTCTAGAAATACTACATCAAGTAGATGAAGTAGTTGGGATTGGAAAAGTGATCGCGGTTATTGGTACCGAAGCAACGGCTGATGCGGTTCCCTCACCTACTATTAAGGAAGCACCTGCACCTACTAATGGACAAGCTGCTAAGGCTGCTAATCCTTCTCCAAAAGCAACACCAGCTACTGTTACCACTACTGCATCTGTTAGTAACGGAACTCGTTTTTACTCACCATTAGTAAAAAATATTGCTAAAGAAGAGAATGTAGCGATTGCTGAACTCGAAAGTATTAGTGGTTCAGGAAAAAATGGACGAGTGACCAAAAAAGATATGTTAGAATACCTAGCAAATCGCCAACAACCATCTACTCAAAAAACAGCTACATCAAAGAGTATTAGTGCTCCTGCTGTTCATAGTAATGGTGCCGCCAACATGCAGAGCGGAGGAGATACGGAAATCATTGAAATGGACCGTATGCGAAGACTGATTGCTGACCACATGGTTAACAGTAAGCATACCTCCCCTCACGTAACGTCTTTTGTAGAAGCAGACGTAACTAATCTAGTGAATTGGCGTAATCGAGTCAAAGGTCCATTCCAGAAAAAATACGGTGAAAAAATTACTTTCACGCCGATTTTTGTGGAAGCAGTAGCCAAAGCAATTGGAGATTATCCTATGATTAATGTATCTGTAAATGGTAATCAAATTATTCGTAAAAAATCAATTAATGTAGGAATGGCTACAGCACTTCCTTCAGGCAATTTGATTGTTCCAGTAATTAAAAATGCTAACCGACTTAATCTACTAGGACTTGCTCAGTCAGTCAATGATTTGGCTAATCGAGCAAGAAATAATAAACTTAAACCCGAAGATGTACAGGATGGTACCTTTACATTGACCAATGTGGGTACTTTTGGGAATGTAATGGGTACACCTATTATCAATCAGCCACAAGCGGCCATAATGGCTGCTGGAGCTATTCGTAAAAAACCAGCGGTAATGGAAACAGAGTATGGTGATGTAATCGCCGTTCGACAAATGATGTTCCTATCCTTATCTTATGACCATCGAGTAGTTGATGGATTCTTAGGCGGTTCTTTTTTACGTAAAGTGGCGGATTATCTAGAAGCATTTGATGATCAGCAGACGGTTTAGATCTTTCATGAAAGGCGCGTCTATACTTAAATATGATTTTATGAAAAGTAAATTTTTGTTTTTCTTTGTAATTATTCTGTTTAGTGTGGTTCCCGCACAGGCACAGAAATCTGCTAAAAAATTAAAGACGTCCGCCGAAAATTATTATAAGCGGAATAAATACGCTGAGGCTTATAATCTTTTTGCTAAGTATACACGACTTAAGAGTCCTGATGCTGATATAATGTATAAGATGGGAATTGCTGCCTATCAATCCAATCGGTTACCAGAATCAATTCGACATTTTCAATCTATCATTAATAATGAGAAAAAACCGGATCAGTCGGTTTACTACGGATTGGCGCGGGCCTATCACCAACAAAGAAAATATAAAGAGGCGATTCTTAATTATAAGAAATATTTAAAGAATACTAAGTTTGATGACCGTCGGCGAGAACACGTAAAAGATAATATTTTACGGTGTGCTAGTGGATTGAATTTGTCATATGTTGACGAGCAAGCAGTGGTAGAAAACATGGGAAGCAAAGTAAATTCAGAAGCAGATGATTTTGGGCCAGTGCTTAGTCCTAATTATAATAATAAACTTTATTTTAGTTCTAATCGAAAGGGAAGTATCGGTGGAAAAAGAAACGCGGAGGGGTATCCAGATGAACAATACGGTAATTATAGCACAGATATTTATTCTTCTATTATTATCAATGGTGAATGGACCTCAACGACACCATTACCTTCCTTGATAAATAGTGTTCGCAACGAAATATTATTGGATTTTAATGATGATGGTCAAGTATTATTTTACTACAAAGGATTGAAAATGAGTGGAGGCGAAGCCTTAGTCGACTCTTTTAATAATGATCAGAAAAATGAATTATATGCTCCTAAAATGGATACACCAATGGTAGCCGAAAAAGGAGACGAATCGCCCTATTATTTCAACGATTCTATCATGCTTTTTAGTAGTAATCGTCATGGTGGTTTGGGTGGAAAGGATATTTATGTTAGTACGCGTACCAATGGTTATTGGACGGTTCCTAAAAATTTAGGAATGACGATCAATAGTCATTATGATGAAGTAAGTCCATTTTTATCTATGGATGGAAGGACCTTATATTTTAGTAGTAATCGTCCAGAAAGCATCGGAGGTATGGATATTTATCGGGCTCGGTATAATGATGGGAAGCAAGCTTGGGAAACGCCAGAAAATATGGTTTGGCCAGTGAATTCACCAGCCAATGATCGAGATTTCCGCTTGTCACCGAATGGTCTTGAAGGATATTTTGCTTCAGATCGAAAATCAGGTAATGGAGGGCTAGACTTATTTACTGCTTATTTTAAAAGTCAGTTATATGAGCAATCAGTTAGTTCTAATCCATTGGTATTTACCCAAGTACCAGCTTATCGACGGCAACAACAAACTTCAGGAGTAGTCTTCGAAACTTCTGAAAATGTTCCCACTAAATCTTATCCATCTACTGTAAACTTCCCTGAATCTGCTACCAAAGTTGTGGAAGTAAATCCAATAAACTATCGGAATGATGATGATATTTTAAGTACGGATAACTTGGAAAAAATTAATGAGGTCATTCGTATTATGAACGAATATCCGCAGCTAAAGGTCATGTTAACAGCTCATTCGGATGGTAGTGATCCAGTAGAATTTGATTTGTTTTTCTCCATTAAAAGAGCAGAAAAAGTTGCTGCTTATTTACAAGAAAAAGGCATTAATGCATCTAATATCCACCTTAAAGGCGTAGGAGCAGTAAATCCAGCTGCAACCCAAGAAACGGAAGGAGGAACCAGTGTAATGGCGCAAAAAATTAATAGAAGAATTGACTTTGAAATATTTAACTCCGCTGGACTTCCATTGCAGATTGTCAATAAAGGTCCTGTAGTGAGTAAATTCTTGAAAGACCAACGAGGGATCATGTATAATCAAGAGGTTAAAGGGCTTTCTTACAAGATACAAATCGCTTCGTTAGCACAACGCTATAAAGGCTCTATTTTATTAGAATATCGTCAACCACTCATCGAGTCGGTTTTTAACAAAAATTATAAATATTCTGTTGGGTTATTCCAAAATTTTTATGGAGCAGAGCAGCTTCGTAAAGAGTTGGTAGCCAGAGGAATAACAGATGCATTCGTAATTCCATATATTAACGGAGTTAGAGCTTCTTTGAGTGATTCTAAAATATATGCGGCTGCATACCCGGATTTACTGAATTTTCTCGCACAAACCAACCAAGATTAGTTACCTTTGGCCTTTCGTCAACAGAAAGTTACAAATGAAAAAAATTGCATTTCTAAGAGAAAGCCTTAAAAACTTAAAAACCGTTGGTACGGTAACTCGTAGTTCTAAATATGCTTGTAAAGCAATGATTGCTCCTGTAAACTTTGAGGATGCAAACGTAATTGTTGAATTAGGAGCGGGTGATGGAGTGATCACAGAGCATATCATCAAGGCAATGAAACCCGATGCTATCTTACTCTCCTTTGAAGTAAATCCTCGATTTTGTGAAAAGATAAGAGAAATCAAAGACCCTCGCCTACACGTAATCGAAGATTCTGCTGAACACCTCGAAAAATATTTAAAAAAGCACAATCTAAAAGAGATTGATTATGTCATCTCTGCTATTCCTTTTGTTTCCTTACCTGATGAACTAGGATACTCGATCGTAGGTGAATGTAGAAAATTTTTAAAAGAAGGTGGGCTTTTCATTCAAATCCATTATTCATTATTGGCTAAGAAGATTTACCAAAAGGTATTTGGAAACGTGAAAATTAATTTCGAGCCTATCAATATTCCACCCGCTTTTGTTTTGATTAGTACTAAAAAATCTGCTTAAAGATTATGGCCGAAGATGTTTTTGATTCTGAAAGTCAACGAGCATATTGGTCCACCCGATATGACGAAGCACGCACAGGATGGGACATCGGTTATCCATCCACGCCGCTCAAGACCTACATCGATCAATTAACAGATAAAAATATTCGGATTCTTATTCCTGGAGCAGGCAATGCTCATGAGGCAGCGTATCTATTCAATCAAGGTTTCTTGAATACTGTAATTTTAGATATTTCCTCGATTCCTTTGAAAAATTTTAGTGATCGCTTTCCTCAATTTCCAAAAGAACAACTTGTCAATGAAAATTTCTTCTCCTATGAAGGACAGTTTGATTTGATAATAGAACAGACCTTTTTTTGTTCCATGCCACCGCTAGTTACTAATCGAAAGGCTTACGCATTACAGATGTCTAAATTATTAAAACCAGGTGGTAAATTGATGGGACTTTGGTTTGATATTCCACTTACTGGAGATTTAGAAAAAAGACCTTTTGGTGGAACCAAAGAAGAATACCTAACGTATCTTAAACCCTATTTTGAGGTACACACCTTTGCACCTGCTCATAATTCGATTCCTCCTCGTGCAGGTAACGAACTCTTCGGAATTTTTGTTAGAAAATAGTGGAGTAAGGATGAATTGCAATTCGTCCTTACTCCATATTATTTTCTACTTAACCATCGAAGTTGCTTGAAATAGTTCATGCTTTTCAGCTACACCGAGTGCATAGGTGAAACCTGGTTGTAAACTATAAGCACCATAAGCACCATCTTTTCTGAGCGCAATAAATCCAACTTGTAAATCACTAATGTCTTTATGTTTAGCCTTTATACGTAAGCAGACAGATCTACAAGCTTCTTCAGGACTTTGCCCATGTCGCATAGCTTCTACGACCATTGCGCTACCGGCTGTTCTGATGACCGCTTCGCCAAGTCCCGTAGCGGCGGCAGCACCAACCTCATCATCTACGAATAAACCAGCAGCAATAATTGGGGAGTCGCCGACCCTACCATGCATTTTCCAAGCGGCTCCACTGGTGGTACAAGCACCTGCTAATTGACCATGTGCGTCGAGTGCCAAAGTGCTGATCGTATCGTGATTTTCGATATTTATTTTTGGTTTATAAACACTTTTTTTTAACCACTCTTCGTATTTTCCTTTGGAAGATTTTGTAAGGAGATTCTCTTCTTTAAATCCCATTTCTAAGGCAAACTGTTTTGCGCCAGCACCGACGAGCATGATGTGGGGCGTATTTTCCATGACTTTACGTGCTACCGCAATTGGATTTTTAATATCTCGCAAAAACGCAACGGAACCACATTGTCCATCTCCATTCATAATACATGCGTCGAGTGTTACGATACCTTCACGATCTGGAAATCCACCTAATCCCACGGTTTGTACATTGGGATCATTTTCAACGACAATGACCCCTTTTTCTACGGCATCTAAAGCAGTCCCTTTATTTTTTAAAATATCAAGTCCGACTTTATTAGCAGCCATTCCATGATCCCAGGTAGAGATAATGATGGGCTTGGTCACTTTATTGGTGGCAGGCGTTTGTCCTTGACAGCTATAAGCTGTGCCAGTAGTTAGGGCCGCCAACCCGAGAGAAGTGGTTTTGAGAAAGGTTCTTCGTTTTTGTGGCATGAATATTTTTTTAAGTTAGACTTAAAAGTAATAAATGTTTTTCTAATTAAAATACAAAAAATTAGACAAGCTGATTTTGACAAAGTAAGTTCATCGTTATAAAATAGAAAAGGCTGCCTCGTAGTATTTGATGAGACAGCCCTTTCAATAAGGTAATTTGAAATAAAATGTAATTTCTAAAATTTATCCCTTTCCTCTGATAAATTTTCTCGATGTGAACGGTTTTACTTTTTAAGCTCTTGCAATTTACTTTTAAATAAGTCAGTAAAATCATTTCTTTTTTCTACCGTTACCTTAATTGGGTAGTGTTCTGAATTTTGAAAATGATCAGCATAAATTCCTGGACTTAAGTACAAATAGTTATCAGGGATCATAAAGTATTTAGGGTACCTTTTACTGTATTGCTTTACTTCCTCAACTTCCAAAAGAAAATGAGCATAATGATGATATCTATTAAGCTTTGTTGTGAAAATAGTGATCTTACGATCATTGATATAATCACTTGAAAACTCAAAAGCGGAATAAAAATCTTTATTAATTGATATACTATCTAGCGATTTATATTTTAGTGTATCTGTTAATAAGTCGAACTCGTAATTAGAGTTGTCAGACGAAAAATAAACCTCTAATAGGTCGAGGTGTTCATTGTGTTTAGAAAGAAAGGTTGTTCTTTTAAAACATAATTCTTCACCTATTTCGAAAGTGATTAAATCTCCGTTCGCTAAAGAAATGGTAATTACAAAAATAGTGTTTAGTATTAGGTGCATTTATTTAATCAGTTATCTTTTGTTAGTCAATTAAAAGCTTATTTAAATTGACAATTGATTGATTACTTTTTTTTAAATCGGATATGGATACACTATGTACTGTTTTGGCACTTTCCTTTATTATAAGTCTTTTTGCATTATGCCCGTTACCTTCAGTTAATGTCCACTTTCCAAATAAACTAGTATCTCCTCCTTTTACTTCATTAAAATGAATATAATAGAGGATATTCTCATTTATGGTATCTAGTGAGCTAATTGTCCCACTATTTAAGTATAGGGTGTAATGTTCATTTAATAAAACCTGCGTTTCGTAGGATTCAAAAGCGATTTGACGATGAGTACAACTAACAATTAAAAATAGTAGAAGTAGTAGAA
>JALZUU010000261.1 GCA_023300665.1 Saprospiraceae bacterium
TCTTTAAATCATTTTTAATTAAAATTATTGATCCATTCTAATCGTAGAGGTTATTTCATTTTTGAATCATTCGCTAGTCCAATTTCTAAGGTTTGACCTTTTTTGGTTTTAACGAATCGATCTCTTTTCTTTAAATTTTCTACTGCATTATTATAAGCAGGATTGGTAGAAGTAGTCAAAAGGACTCCATCTTGATACTCGAAAAAATATTTATTTACATCTCCAGGGATTACTAGTTGAAAAGTAAATCTTTTAGTACCATCTGGTAGAATACGAAATTCTAAATCACCTTCTATGTTTTTATTAATTGGCGTACCATTAAATCCAACGATTCCTATTTTTTCTTTCTTGGCTACTAGTGCGCTTCGACTTTTATCCCAAGTCATTTCAACATCTGCTAATAAGATCGGAAAGTTATATTTCTCAGGAATATCCAATCCAAGATTTAACATTCGAGCACGGGCCGTTGCTAATTCTTTTCCTTCAGGAATAAACTCTGACAAAGCCGTTTGATAAAATTCTCTATTTTTCAAATAGTCGATATTTCGAGAATTATAAGCGTTGGCTACCAAATCTGTTTCAATAATTTTCATCAATTTAGAAGGAAGAAATAAATCAAAACCCATCATCAATTCGAAAGTTTTTTCTGAGGTTTCAGTTTGTTCTTTTTGGTGTTCAAATTCTGTAACACCAGATACAGTTGCAACCAGTGCATCATTCTCATTGAAAAAATTAAATTTACCTTCTGCTTTTAATTGACCTTTTTCGTTGTTGTAGGTAAGCACATTTCCACTTCGTACTCCCGAAACAATTTTCAAAGAATCTCCAAAATAAAAAGCATCTATCGAAGGATCATAATCTAAAATTCCTTTCGATTCAAAAAGTAGATAATCGCTTTCTTGTTTTTTTGCCATCATAGTGGCCGGGTATAACTTTCCAGTAACATTTTGTATCACCAATCCAGTTCTAAGAATTTCACCAGATTTATTTTTTGGTTCGTTATAACTCAATCGTAAATTTAGCTTATCTCCTAAACTATTCACGGAAAACCATTCTGTATTTGGTAATTTCTCCGCAGCTAGATAAGCAAATCCAGAAAAATCAAGATTCGCACGACTCGCCACTAAACCGATATCACCATTGAATTTTATTTTTTCATCAATGTAAAAATCCTGACCTGGCGTAATAACACCTACTGCAGAAGTTTGGCATTTACGTTTCTTCTTTTTTCCTTTACCAACCGGTTGTCCGATAATTTCTGTTAAGTTAAATTCTTGTTTTCGATCCCCTAAATTATATTCATAAAAACCACTTGCTCGGTATTTTTTACGACCTAAAATTTCTACGTTGGCTCGACGAATTACATGATATTGATTCGCGGTATCTGCAATGATCGTGGCATTGGTCAAAGTTTTCATAGTACCTAGTTTATGAATTTCTACCTGACCAGCATCTGGAACAACAAAAGCATCTGCTGTTTCAATTCTGCTGACACCTCCAAGTCGAAGTTCATAAGTTTTTAGGTCATAAAAAGCTTCCTTTCCCCAAAAAGTCAATCCATCTTGTTCTTTATTTGTTGATCTAAAACTACCTTTACCATCTTCGTCTGCTTTAAAAGTGATGGTCTCATTTTTCATATCCCAATCAAATTCATTCAAACTAGTGATATAAGTATTATAAGGTAACTCAGTATAAACACTATCAGAATTCGCTCGAACCGTACCGATATTATTTTTAAAATTTAAGTTCGTATAAACGTTTTTGGTATCCAACGCTAAATGATCTAAACCTCTTGCTTTGATCGTTAGATTACTGGTATCAGATTCAATATAGTTTGCACCAAATGAATACAGTTCAGAATTTAACTGTCCTTTGTCCCAATCAAAAGTCCCTCGACCTTTTAAACCTCCTGGCGTCAAAATCAATAAATCTCTCAGTCTATAATCTCCCTCATTAAAAATCTTAAATCCTTTTTCTTTTACACTGATGTACATACTGTCCTTGTATGGCTGCCAATTGATCACTACGTCTTCACCAAATACTTGTGGCTTTTCATTTCCAACTTCTTCTGACTCTTCTAGTTCAAATTTTTCAGCCGTTGAAAGTAGTTGTTTTGGTTTTAAAATAATATCGGAAGATTCTATCGTAGCACCTTCATAGTTAATGGTTCCGTTAGCCGTAAATCCTTCGTTATCCAATTTGACATCTCCCTGAAAATTTCCTTTATCACCATAAGCAGGATAACCTTCTGAAGGACTGCTAACTTTCATTCCAAGCGAGCCATCTTCCTGTAATTTTACTGTTTCAGCAATCTCTGGAAGAATACCAGCTGACACTAAATTTCCTTTAAAATTTAAATCTTCAGGAAGTAATTCATCTAATCCATTCAAATGAAATTCATCTAATGATACAAAAAAGGAATCGCGAGCATAACTTCCTTTTTGTGTTTCTGGACGATCATAAAAAAGGTATGATTTCCCTTTACTATTAAAAGAAGGAAATAAGGCAATATCTTCTTTTCCACTTTTATTTTCTGGAGCATCTATCAATAAAACGCCTTGTACATGTTCAATTCTAGAAGCTATCGAAGCTGCTTTAAAACCTCCTTTACCGTCTTTCTGATCGGTTACGGTAAACAGATCGAAATAACGGATAGAATCCATCACCAATTGATTGGGTTGGTATTCAAAATTAAAATCTTTCCCTTCGAAGCTAGAATAACCTGCAAATAATTTTCCATCAAAACTAAGATTTCGATCTTCTTTTAAAAGCAGTTGTTTTTTATAAGGCTTAGCAGCAACTCTTTGTCGATCACTAAACTCAATGGTATTGACCCCATCTACGATCATATGATTAGACTCGATGTTCAATTTGGCATTTGTTTTATCTGAATCACTGTAGAAACGAATCAGGTCATAATCTCGTAAAGATTGAGCAGCATCTGCAAAATGTATCAATCGATCTTTCACCGTGATGGTTTCTGTTTTTGGTTGAAATAAAATAAAACCAGAAGCGACCATCTCATAAATTAATCCTCGGATATTATCGGTAGAAAAATTTTTGTTTAGCGTACGAGCAAAAGTGTTGGCATTGATGGTATCTGATTTTGATTTATCGCTTAAAAATTTTAAAGTTGCAATTGGATTTTTATCTGCAACGTTTTGTAATTTTCGATAAGTCTGAATATTGAAAAAATCTTTTGATTCAAAAACTACTTTTTTGTTGCCGTTCCCAATTCGTGGATTCTTTTCGTTGATTTCTAAATAATCAGCACCAATGGTCCAAGAGATTTTATCTGAATAAATATTAACACCTTGATAGGAAGCAAAAAATGGTGCTTTATTTTCTGGTAGATTTCCAATCGATAATTCTAATACTGCACCGTTAATATCATAGCGAAGATTCGCAGATGGATGCGTTAAGGCATCTTTTTTTAGGAATAAATCAACCGCTACTCCACTGGCTGCAATATGCGCATTATCCGTCAAAGCAAATTGTAACCCTTCTGCTTTTACTACTTGATTTTTTTGTGGATCGTTGATGGTTAATTTTGCAGGTTGGAGATCCGTTCCGTAGGTAAGCATTTTAGCTCCTTTTAATTTTAGGCCACCAATTAATTGAACGCGTTCATGGAGTTGATCGAGGGTAAAATTACAATCAAAAGAAGTGAATCGAGGATATGTTTTTTGTACCGACTTACTAGTACTTATTTTATTTTCAAAACTACCAGCGATTTTTTTGTTTGGAAATAATTTATGGTATTGTAAATAGACCGTATCAATCTTGATTAGATTTCCTTTTAAGACGAATGAGTATTTTTCTAAAGAACAGTCGATACCTGAAGTGCTAGGCGTATCCCAAGCAATGGTACCGCCTTCTCCTTTCCAAGTTTTAGTTTCAGGATAAAAATAGCCGCGAGTGGCTTTGATGGTCAGTTCTTTATTTTTTTGAATTTTTACTAAATCACCAGATTCTACAAAAACAAAAAATTTCCCGTCACTATTTCCCAAATGAAAACTTCCGTCCTTGAGCAACCAAGCTGAACCTTTTTGTCCTGAGACAAAAGCTCCATCGGAAAATAGTGTCGAAGAAAAATCTACATAGTTTTTGAATTGTTTTGTCTTTTTTCTAAAATCATTGTTTAGCACCTCTGTTAAAACTTGGTGCCATTCTTCAAATAAATGTTTTTCGTTATTGCCTTCTTTTATAAATAATAAACTGGTTAGATAATCCTTAAAAACAGGATTTGGTGAAATTCGTTTTTCCAACATTTTATTGCTGACAGAAATAATGGTTTCTACTTCCGCTTCGGTAAAAGCACCTCTGTTAAAATATTTTTCAAAAGAATTAAAAGTCTCTGTAATCAATTGATTATTGGACTTTTTCATAAAAGCTTCTAACTCCTTGATAAAGATATCTCGATCACCAGAAAAACTAACTCCGTCCTTAGCAAAATTTAAGTTCGGTATAAATACAAAACAAAATACTAGTAATAAAAATAATAGTTCTTGAAATAAACGTGGTCTTTCAGAGCCTTTACAAATTAGTAATTTCATGATCGTAAGTGTGTTAGTAGCGATCGGGGACAAAGCCTTAGGTAAATTATATCTGGGAGAAGGGAGCAGTTTGATCTTAACCCTACTATCTGAAAATTACTAATCAGATAGCTGGGAAAGATCTCATATAGAAAATAGGGAGGGAGAAAGGGGAAAAGTTTTTCAAAATTGATAAAGGGAATTACTGCGTACGAGGTTCGAACGGAGGGAAAAACACAATATATTCTTGATTTAATTTAGCACAACAATGGAAGGAAGAGACGCTAGTTGTGTTGTCGTATAATGTTGTCACAAAGATAAGTCATTTCTTAGGTTACAAGCTATACCGTAGTAAGGGTAGTTTTGTAATTATTTATTTTTATTATATATATTGTTTTACTGGTCAAACATTTAAACTTGTTAATAAAAACGCTACGGGCGGATCGACTGAAAGATAAGTTAGAAATGGGGAACTTTTTGGGGGAAATCTTGTAGAGAGGAAAGATTAATTGCCATTAAACTTGTCCTGACACTCTTAGATAATCACAAGGGAAAGATTTCGCAGTAGGAAGAACACGTTACTTCGACTCTTATTTTTATTAATTATATGATTCGCTTTTTATTCGAAGCTTCTGCCTTTTAGGCATGATCTCAGAGATCGCAGTATTGTATTTACGTTTTTTTTATTATCTTAATTCCCGAAAATCATCTTTATTGATTAAATCTCCTTTCAACCTAATACTATGGCAAACACCTACAGAAAACTAAACCTTCAAATTGTATTTGCAGTAAAAAATCGACAAGCCCTATTACACAGATCTTGGCGGCAGGAATTATTTAAATATATTGCTGGAATTTTAAATAAAAGAGGTCATTTTTCACTTGCTGTAAATGGGGTCGAAGATCATATTCATATTTTTTTTGATTACAAAGGGGATGAATTAATTGGTGACCTAGTCAGAGAAATAAAAAAAAGCTCAAATAACTATATTAATGACAAGAATTTATGTTCTTATAAATTTGAATGGCAATCAGGTTATGGTGTATTTTCTCATGGGTATCGAGAAAAAGATATCATTATTAATTACGTAAAAAACCAAGAACACCATCATAGAAAACGTACCTTCCGTCAAGAGTATATTGACTTCCTTAAATCTTATGAAATTGATTTTAAAGAAGAATATATGTTTTCTTTCTTTGATTAAATTCTAACTATTTAGCAATGGGTAATATTTTAATTTTCATTTCTTTTCCAATCTGCGACCACTCTGTGGTCGTTCTTCAATCGTGAATGCGACGTTGGTTAACATACTTTGATTGCTAACATACTTTGACTGCTCTGTAGTCATTGATGGCGAGGAAATGATTTTACGGTAGGAAAAACATGTTACTACGACTCTTATTTTTATTAATTATATGATTTGCTTTTTATTCGAAGCAGCTGCCTTTTAGGAATGATCTCAGAGAGATCACAGTAT
>JALZUU010000262.1 GCA_023300665.1 Saprospiraceae bacterium
TCTCCATCTTGATCTGCATCAAAAAAAACAGATTGGGTACTGATGTTTTTATCTGCCAATCCATAAGTTGCGGCAGACTCTTTGAACTGGTTATTTTTTTGGTTAATAAATAAAAGATTCTTTCTAGCTTCACCAGCAATCGGGCCACCTTGAGAGAGATAAATATCTAACCAACCATCTTGATTAACATCTGCAAAGGTTACGCCGTTGGTCCAACCTTTATTGGATTGAATACCTGAAGTTTCAGAGATATCCTCAAATTTTAAATCCCCTCGATTGAGATAAAGTTTGTTTTTTACTTGATTCCCACAAAAGAAAATATCTGGAAGATCATCATTATTAAGATCCGCAATACCTACGCCTGCACCATTATAGAAATAATCGAAGTTGAATAGGTTTTCGTTCGTTGACAGGTTATGGGTTAGGGTATTTTGAAAATCAATTCCAGAATCTTCCGTTGATACCAATTGGAGATTAATTAGGTGATCGGATTCGCCAGTAGACGAATGACTTTCTTGAGTAGATTTTTTACAACTCATAAAAAATAAGAAAACCAATATAGCTATACTAAACAATCGAGACAACATAGTATTTTTTTAGAAAATAAAATTTATAAAATATTCTAGGGAATAATGTGAATCAGGATTTTAATTCAATTTCTGATTTGCATGAATAATTATTTTTTATTCAATATTCCTGTGGTAAAGATAAAAAATAAAAAATCCCGAATCCTAGCATGTGCTAAAATTCGGGATAGTTAAAATTGAGAAAGGGTAATAAAAATTACTCTTTGATCAATCTGATTGTCTTAGGGCTTGCATCTATACCACAACCACCATCATCTTGATACTCAATGATATTAAGAGTGATTTCATTATCATTACTTAGATCAAAAGCACTTGGTTCTCCTTGCACAATGGTAATAGAACCTCCACCACAAGCTAGTCCTGTATTAAAGTCTTCCACTACTACAACTTCGCAAACGAAATCAAAAGTGAAGTCAGCTACATCGAAACCACCAAGACCAGGTGCCCAAGGTAGATTAAACGATCGACGAGTAGAAGAACCAGCAATCGGGTTAATCGTTACTGTACCTTCAGGGAAAGGAATACCAAATCCAGCAGATGCATCTCCGATATAAGAGAGACTGTATGCGCCAGAAAAATCCTCATCTGCAAGAGGACAAGTTAACTTTCCGTTATAAGTAAAGTACCCTTGAAAAGCACTTCCTCTAACTGTTTGAGAAGAATTGGAAGCAGAATACGTTGTGCCATCTTGATGTACAACCGATGTACTAAAAGAAAATTGATCACCTGCATTTACATCATCTTCTGTAAGGTCCCAGAAAGATAATGCTTCTGTCAATGGAATCGTAACAACAATACCTTGATTACCATTTTCGCTAGCAGAAAAATCACTAGGAGTAAAAGTTTGGTAAACTTTGCTTTCTCTAGACACATCATTACCAGGTGTATTGTCAATAAACTGGCCTTCAATAATATATTCAGTTACTAAGTTACCATTGTCTTCATCAACAAAATCAATTTCATAAACTAAAGCAGAACTAGCAATATTATCTAGATCGTACTCTCCAGTAGTAAGTTCTACTAGTCGTGGATAAGCGCCAATGGTGGCCTTATCAAAAGTAAGTACTGGTGTTAATGAATCATCACTACAAGCAGTAAAGCCTAGTACAACAACCATTAACATTAAAAACTTATTTTTCATGTTAAATATTTTTTAAATTATTAAATTAATTGTTTTGGACGGAATTGGCTTCCGCCCAAAACAATTATTTATTTGATTACTGAATAAATCCTGCAGGATTATTATCCCAGAATACTTGTTCTGTTAACTCTCTCTGTACAGCATTTTCATTTAGCTCTACAAAGTTAGCTGGATAAAAACCAGCACGTGGGAATTCAGCGTTCGATGCAGCATTTGGATCGATTAACGGTGGCATATTGTTAGGTCTACCTGTTCTACGGTATAGATTATAAGCCTCTACGCCATTACCCCAAGCAGCGATATAGTATTCCTTCATCACTACATCTAGCTGATCACTACTATTATCATAAATATCCAAAACAGTACTTACATACGCTTCAACAATAGAATCAGTAGGAATCAAAACATCCGCAAGGATATCTTCACCAGTTATAGGATCGGTACCAACAACTGCACTAAGTTCAGCACTAGGAACTTCTGTTCCCATTACTTTACTAATAGAAGCACGTACTCCTTCTTCTAATAACGCACGCGCATTTTCACCCGTACCTGCAGTAAGCGCTGCTTCTGCACGAATAAAGCTTACGTAAGAAGACAACATAATTGGAGAAATACCTGCTCCTAATGCACCAGTCGTACCATCTACCTGTGTAAAATCTACGCTATTATTATCCCATGATCCACCTGCTGGATATAATCCGTATACCGTACGGACACCACCATCTGGAGGAATCCCACCACCATTACCATGATCTCTTCCAAAGTATCCATTAGCAGCAGCTACACAGAATGGTAGATTAGGGTCAATACTCGTGTAATGATCGAATTGTCCAGCTGGAATATCTTCAAAAGGATCACTAGTAAGTACACAATCAAAAACATCTGTACCATCATTGGTCAAATCACTATCTTGACGATAGAAATACCAACGAGTACGAGGATCTGTAATGTTTGCTTTTTCACCAATCAATAACCACATATAGTAGTTAGACATATAGTCTCCATCACTCGCTTCATAAGAATCAGCGTAGAATGGGTGACGTGAATCAGGACGAGCTGCATCTGTAAAGTTTGCACGGTCACTACTGTATCTCCATACTAAATCTTCACTAGCCTCTGTAATAAAATTACCCTCAGCAACAATTGCTGCAATAGCAGCTCCAGCACCTGGATCTACTAAACGTCGATTGTTTAATAATCGAATTTTTAGTGAGTTAGCTGCTTTAATCCAAAGGGTAGCATCTCCGTTATAGAAATTATCAAAAGGTACCGTTGGTCCTTCTCTTTCTAGAACATCTGTTGCTTCATTTAATAAGTCTAATGCTGCTTGGTATACATCAGCACCAGCATCTGTACTTGGATTTACGTTCTCTGCTCCTAGAAATGCTTCCGATAATGGAACATCTCCAAAGATATCTACCAGAGTCGTCAATATATAAGATTTCATTACTCGTGCAGATCCTCCTTGTACAGAGAATCCTTGCTCGTCAGAAATTTCAATTACTCTATTTAGATCTGGCATGGCATTAGCATAAGCCATGGTCCATAAA
>JALZUU010000263.1 GCA_023300665.1 Saprospiraceae bacterium
TAGTACACATTTTTTGCTAGTTGGCTGGTTTGCCTGTTGGCCAGTTAGCAAACAGGCTAGCCAGCCGAATCTATCCACTCATTTCTTAGACAAGCTCTTAATTAAAAAATTACCGAACCATTGATAATCATTCCTTCAAAAAAATATTGATTCGCTTTTTCCTATCCTTTTTGAAAAAAATGCTCCGCTATGTCAAAAAAGAAAAAACTCAACTTTCATCAGGTTATTGAGCAAGAAGATGAGCATTTGAGAGCCAGAAGAAAACACAGAAGCGGCACGTCTGAAGCAGACGAACTCGACGATACTCGTTTTGGAATCGCTATGTCTGGTGGAGGAATTCGATCTGCCACCATTAATCTAGGCATACTTAAAACATTGAATAAATTTGGTGTTTTAGAAAAAGCAGATTACCTATCTACCGTTTCAGGAGGTGGATACACGGGGGCATATGTACAATCTTTGTTAAAGAAAAAGGCTTCAGAAAAAAAAGACCATCCAGCGGAAGCTTACGAAAATTTATTTCATCAAGATCATATCAATTATCTCCGTGACCGAGGAGAATACATGATGCCTGGAGTGGGTAGAAAAAAGATTTGGAACACGTTTGTTTTGGTGATTGGCTACTTGGTAAGTACCTTGATGAGTTGGGTAAGTCCATTGATTTTTATTTTCTTATTTCTAACATTATTATCGGGAATTGGTAAGGTTCGAGGACTAGTGGATGATTATAATTTTCAAACCGAGGTATATAATTTTATTGATAATTGGTATATAGTAGAAGTCGGAATTGGATTGTTTTTTTTAATCTATATTACTCATTTTATTATCAATTTAAAATTAAAATATGATTTAGGAATTTCTCGAAGATTTAATCATGGTGAAGCGGCTTTAGCCTTCTTGTTCATTATTGCTGGCGGGTTTTTGATTTTATTAAAAATTGGTTCTTTTAATATAGGATTCTATGAAGAAATACGCACTGCCTTAGGAATTGGAAAAGTCGGAATAATTTTCTTCCATGTTTTAGCAGCAGTTATAGCTTTTGGGCTAGGATATTTTGCGAATCCCAATGCTATAAGTTTTCATCGGTTTTACCGAAATCAATTAGCTGACGCGTATTTACACTTTGGTGAAAATTATAAAAATGTAGAATTATCCAATTTAATCAAACAAAATAATACTTCCCCTGAAAACTTGGTGGCTCCTTATCCGCTAATTAATACCTGTTTAAATTTACAACTAATAGGCGGTGGAGACGATAACTTTAAAGGAGCGAAAGCCAGTGATTATTTCCTCTTATCTCCTTTTTATTTTGGTTCTAAAATTACTGGATATGTGGATACGGATACTTTTAAAGATTATCGAGAATTAACTTTACCTGCTGCTACTACCATTTCTGCGGCGGCGGTTAACCCAGGAATGGGAACTTACTCTAATAAATTGCTGAGTGTACTGATGACCACCTTTAATGTTCGTTTGGGATTTTGGATTTCTAATCCAATTAAACGAAATGAATCAGAGCGAGTATGGTGGCCTTGGTATTTTTTTAAAGAATTATTTTCCAAAATTGGCACCTCGAATCGTAAGCTCAATATCTCTGACGGAGGACATATTGAAAACTTAGGTGTTTACGAATTATTACGCCGGCGTTGTCGCTTGATTTTATCCGTAGATGCAGGTGCTGATCCATTGTATAGTTTTGCCGATCTAGAAATTTTGACAGTACGAGCACGGAATGAGCTGGGACTTTCTATTGAATTTCGAGAAGGCCATATTCCCGAAGATGTTATTCGACCTAAGCCCTCTTTTGGATATTCTCTTGAACGTTTTGCGATTGCAGATGTCTATCATCTTTGGGATGAAATTTTAGCCGTAGATGCCAATGAGAACCCTGTGAAAGATGAAAATTATCGATCCTTTGAGGTATTGGTAAATTATCCCGATCTAAAAGATGCTATCAAATTATTAAATTATAATGGTAAGTTATTAGTCCGAATTATCTTTCGAGTCATCAACGAATTTAAGGAAGTCAATGAATTAAGAAATCAGTTAGATGACTTAGACGCAAATAATACCGAAGTCGTAGTCGCATTGTTAAATACTATGATCTTTTGCCGTGGAGACAAAGAACATAATCGAACGAAAGGAATTAGAGAAGTATTAGAACATGCGATTGAAAACGAGCCAGAAAAAATGAAACCAATCCTCAAAGAAGCAGGATTACTTAGTAGAAGGTTTAAAGATAATATTAAATTACCAAAACGAATTATTCGACATCTATTAGAAGATAGATTGGATGAAGGAATTGGGGATATTGAGCAAGTGATCCTCAAACGAATGACTAAGCCAGAAATTAAAAACGCCTACAAAGTAATGGAAACCTTCTTGAAACTACTTTCTCAAATTGAAGTTGGTGTAGATCAAAAAATTGTTAATGCTTATTTATTACGAAAAGTGGAGGATGAATTTTTTATTAAAATGATGGAAGAGCGTGGAATGCCCGATAAAGAATTACGGAGTATCCTGGTAGAAGAACCAGATGACAACGCACTCGAAGATTTTTTAGTTAAAAAGAATATTGAAAAAAATATTGTAGACCAATTATTAACCCAACGAAACGAACTACGGACCAACGTACGAAAATTAAGTGTGGGAGAAACCTTATCTGCAGAAGATAATTCAACTTTTAGAATCAATGAATTTGAACCATTATTACCGGTCCTGTTAAAATTCAATGAATTGTTAAATGAGGAGGATCTTGATCCAGAATTTTTGATTGCTCAATTAGAAGAGTCTTTAGAAATTGTCAACCTTCCACCCGAACTGGCTACTCGAATGATGAACTTGCAAAAGCAACAAAAACCAAAAGTGGTGGAAGTTATGCAAAGAGTTTCTCAGCGAATTGAAGAACAGGTAAGAAATGATATTAAAGCGAGTACACTGGTTTATATTAAATCGAGCGTCAAGGCTCCAAAAGGAAAAATCGTCACGGATGATGAGACGATGTACGGAGCCTATAAGTATAAAATATATCATCCTTCTTTTCCGCACGAATCTACTGCTGATCAATTTTTTGATCCAGTACAATGGGAGGCATATTATATGTTGGGACAATATCTTGGTGCAGAAGTCTTAGATGTAAAAGGATTAAATGAATATTTTAATAACAGAAAAACAGCACCCGATTTTTCAATCAAAGATTTATTATACCGGTTTGATCATGACCAAGAAGTAAAAGACATTTTCCTTTACCGTAGTAATGTGACGATGCCTGCTGCCACTCCTACTGAGATGGACAAAGAATCTAGTGTCGAATTAGAAGAAGAATTTCCTGCGAGACTAATCATTCCATCCAATGATCCAGAAGAAGATCTACTCAACGAAGTAAACCAGCCTAATATGAAAAAGAAGGTAGTCGCTGGGAAAAATATTGATTACACCATTTAAACAAGCGTTCAATTGCCTTCAATGAAAAAAATAACATACGTTTTTCTACTAATTACCTTTTTTTTTATGCTGTCTTGCGAGCAAAAAGAAAAAAATATAGAAACAGAAAAGATGAATAATAAACACCTAGCTTTTGTTGGTACTTACACTAAAAAAGAAGGCCATGTAGATGGGCACGGAATGGGTGTCGAAATTTTTATGACCGATGAGGATTATAAAAATTGGGAACCAAAAAATAAATTTTCAAATATTGTCAACCCTTCTTATATCTGTCATTCTCCTAATCATTCTATCATTTATGCGGTCAGTGAAGGTGGAGATAAAAGCATGATAAAAGTATTGACCTACAATGAGGAAGATTATAGTTTTAAAGAAATTCAATCAATTTCCTCGTTGGGAAATGATCCCTGCCATATTAGTGTAGATAGAACAGGAAAGTTTTTGTGGGTAGCCAATTATAGTGGTGGTAATCTAACGGAATATAAAATTAATAAAAATGGAACCTTGTTAGATGGGAAGGTTCATCCACATAAGGGAACCGGACCTAACCTTAGCAGACAAGAAGGACCTCACCCACATTTTGTTCATCAACATCCAATACGCTCAGAAGTATACGCGGTAGATTTAGGTGCAGATAAAGTTTATCGCTATCAGATAACGGATGCCGGTCTACAGTTAGATGATAGTCTTTCTGTTACTCCAGGCGCTGGTTGTCGGCACTTGGCTTGGCATCCGAAAGGAAATCACTTATATATCATTAATGAATTAAATGGAACGATAGAATCTTGGAAGTGGCATGAAGCGGTTAAAGAACGTCAGCAGATTATTCCATTGCGAATGGAAGGAGAAAAAAGATTTCCAAGCAGTGCAGCCATTCAAATCAATGAGGATGGTCAGTACCTTTATGCAAGTTTGAGAGGTGAATTTAACGAAATAATTGTTTTGAAAAACGATCCAACGACCTTCAAAATGGAAATTATTCAACGAGTAGCGGCGGGAGGAGCAGTGCCTCGGTTTATGGGTTTTACACCGGACAAAAAGATATTGACGGTTGCGCTACAGGATGATGATATTACTCTTTTATTTTATATAGATCAACAAACAGGAAAACTAAAAGCTCAACCACAAAGTATAAAGGTAAAAACCCCCGTTTGTGTAGTTTATCACTAGTGAGCCTAGTAGGACAACTTATTTCCTCAAAAAACGTAAAGATTACGGTCTAACAAGTTGATTTTAAGGGTTAGTTTCACTAAAATACCACTAATTTCCTTAATTTTACTATCTGATAGATTTCTATACAACTATATAAGCTTAGTTTTTTGTGAGAAACAGTGTATTAATTTTACTATTCTTTTCGATTTTCCTAGTCACTGGGGCTAGTGGACAATCTCATACTGCACCTAAGGTTAAAAAAGAAAAACTAGTATTGGAATTTTCTACTCAGGGCGGATTATATGAGTCTGGTCAAACGGTAGAATTGCGCTGTCCAGGCGCTAAGATATTCTATACCTTAGATGGAGCTACTCCTGATGGTTACAGCCAGCGTTATGTCAAACCACTACAGATTAGTGAAACGACCGTTGTTCGGGCGATCGCTTATAAAGATAAACTCAAAACAAAGGCCATAGGTCATACCTACCTTATAGATGAACCAGCTTCTACTTTACCTATTGTTTCGGTGGGCATTACCCCTTCTGTGCTTTTTGATGCAGAAACCGGTCTTTATATGCAAGGGCCAGATGCCGTAGACTCTTTGTGGACAAAGGATGGAGCAAACTTTTGGAGTAAGAGAGAGGTAACCGTAAACACAGAAATCTTTGAAACTGATGGTAAAACTGAATTTCGAAGTGTTACTGGTTTTCGATTATTTGGAGGAATGAGTCGATTGTTTCCACAAAAGTCGATTACGCTGATTACACGAGATCGTTATGGAAAAAAACATTTCAAGCATCGTATCTTCGGAAAAGAAGGATTTAAAAAATATAAATTTCTGGTCTTAAGAAACTCTGGTAGTGACTGGGGTAAATCACACTTCCGAGATGGATTGATGACAGGACTACTCGATGATTGGGATATTGAAAAACAAAATTTCCGACCAGCTCACGTTTACCTGAATGGAAAATATTGGGGAATCTACAATATTCGGGAAAAAGTGAATCGCTACTTTATTGAGTCACATGCAGAGATAGACAAAGATAGTATAGATTTAATTGAACACCGTCGTTCCACCAAACGAGGCAGTCGCCAGCATTACCTGAACATGATACGCTTTATAGAAAAAAGCGACTTGAGCGATCCAGCTAATTACCAATATCTACAAACGCAAATGGATGTGGATAATTTTATGGATTATCAGATTGCTCAAATTTATTTTGACAACCGTGATGCAGGAGGAAATATTAAATTTTGGCGACCACAAACAGAGAGTGGACGTTGGCGTTGGATATTATATGATACAGACTGGGGATTTGGGTTGCATGATAAGAAAGCATATAAAAATAATAGTTTAGAATTTTACACAGAGGCAGAAGGTCCTGCTTGGCCTAATCCGCCATGGAGTACCTTGATTTTACGAAAGTTATTAGAGAATCCTGGTTTTGAAAAAGAATTTGTTCGACGGTTTACCGATCGCTTAAATACTTCCTTTACTCCTGAGCGAGTGGTAGAAAAAATTGATGAGATTTATAATACCCTAGAACCAGAAATGGATCGACACATGGACCGTTGGAGAATAAGTGAGAAACGATGGAAAGACCACGTGGCTAGATTGCGAGAGTTTGGTACTAAACGTGTTAAATACATGCAATACCATTTGTCTGAATTTTTTGAAACTGGCGAATTGGTCTCTGTTTCTATTTTAGCTAATAATGGAGGACAAGTTATTTTAAATAATAATGTTAATGTTCGAAAAGAAAATTTCACAGGATTATATTTTGAAAATATGCCGATTACGCTTAAAGCGATGCCGGACTTTGGTTATCGTTTTTCGCATTGGGAAGGAATGACCAATGGAGGTAAAGAACATGCGGTAGAAATTGATCTAAAAGGAAAAGAGATACATAAAATATCGGCAGTTTTTGAAAAATATGTGCACCCATTAGCTGGTCAAATTATGATTAATGAAATTAGTTGTAATAATAAAAAGACAGGAGATTGGGTAGAAGTATATAATGATTCGAGAGAAACCATCAATCTAAAGGATTGGTATTTTACCGATAAAAAAAGATATTTCAATATTCCCAATGCAAAGATTCGATCTAAATCATATCTAATAATTTGTGAAGACTCCATTGCTTTTCGGGAGCATTATCCTAAGGTAGCTAATGTAGTGGGTAATTTTGGTTTTGGTTTAGGAAAGCGTAGAGAAAAAATCGGCCTCTTTGATGGTCATGGAGCGTCTATTGATAGTGTAGTGTATGAAGTTCCACCTACCGATAGTGCCTTTACCATTGGATTATTACTACCATTTTTAGATAATGGAGATTTCGATAACTGGGAAATCAACCCAGGAAAAGGAACCCCTAACCGACCGAACCCGTATTATTTGGAGAGCAGCATCAAAACTGAACAAGAGCTCTGGATTCGAATTGGAGTAGGTATCGGGGTGTTGATTTGTGGGTTACTCTTATTAATGATGCGGCAAAAACGGAAGCGACTGACAGGAGCTTCCTAATGTTTAGTTACTTAAATAGTTACTTAAAAATATTGATCCTTAACATTTCTATAATTTTTTAAGCAACTTGTTTTTAAACCTTTCTTTTATTTCATAGTCATACTTATAAATCAGCTGATTTGGCAGAAAAATCTTCGATTACGGATGAACAGATATTATCCCTTTTGGAGAAGGAAACTTCTTACGAGCAGGGATTCAAGGCACTAATGAGTGCTTATCAAGAACGCCTGTACTGGCATGTACGCCGGATGGTGGATAATCATGAGGACGCAAATGATGTGATCCAAAATGTATTTATCAAAGTGTTCAGGAATATAAACAAATTCAAAGGGGATTCTAAATTATATACCTGGCTCTACCGAATTGCGACCAATGAATCTATTACCTTTTTAAATAAAAGAAATAAAAAGGCAACGAATTCGCTGGACGACGAGCTATCCACTGTAGCGCATCAATTGACCGCTGACACTTATTTTGATCCAGATGAAGCGCAGTTGCAACTAAAAGCAGCAATTGCTACACTTCCGGAAAAGCAAAAAGCGGTTTTTAATTTGCGATACTACGAAGAAATGCCTTACCTCGAAATGGCCAAGGTATTAGATACCACGGTAGGTGCCCTAAAAGCATCTTACCACCATGCGCTCAAAAAAGTTGAAAACTATTTAAAGAATATTGAACATAATAGTTTGTAAATTAAGTTAGTTTGAATTTTGACTGAGGAGATTTTTGTTACTGCCAAGGCGCGGCGGAGCCTCGTGGCCTTAGCCACGAAGGCGAGTACGCAACGCAGGAAGTAGGAAAAAGATACCGTCATAAATTATAAAAAATTTATTTTACAAAGTATGTAACTCATTGTAATAATGAAAAAGGAAATTAAAGAAGAATTAAAAAATCATGCGCCACTGCTCTCCGGATTGTCGAAGAAGCAGGAAGGGTATAAAGTCCCTGAGGACTACTTTGCGCGGATGGAAGCCGACCTTTGGGAGCAGATCAAACCTGCCACTAAAACGGTAACAGAAGCTGCTCCGCAGACCTCGTGGCTAGATGGTTTGATTCAACAAATTAGTTGGTTATTACAACCTCGAATGGCACTACAACTAGCAAGCGTAGCTTTATTGATTTTAGCAGGATTCTTTATGATGAATCGTAACGCTACGACTCAACCGGATGTACTAGCGGATTTAACTGCTGATGAAGCATCTGAATACCTCTTGGCCAATTTGGATGAGTTTGATACCGAAAGTTTAATAGAATTGGGATTTGAAGAAGCAGATTTTTCAGCAATAGATGAGGCCCTTTTTGAAGATGCAGAGGTAGATGATCTACTAGATGAATTACAACGAGAAAACATAGATTTACAAACCTTAGAAGTTTATTTATAAAAAACCTAGCATATGAAAAAGTTAATATTGGTGACCTTAACGATGATATTTTTTGCGGGTTGGTCCCACGCACAACAAGATAAAAAAGGATTTGAAAAGAAGATCGACGCCTTGCGAGTAGCTTTTATCACACAAGAACTAGACTTATCTTCTGACGAAGCAAAAGTTTTCTGGCCAATTTATGATTCCTATACCGCAGATCGTAAAACTTTGCGTAAAAACAAACGGGATAGCCAAAAACAAACTGCAAAGTCAATTACTGCAGATCAAGCAGAAGAAATGATCGAAGGTTCTTTTGAAAATGATACAAAAGAAATCGAGCTGAAAAAGAAATACTACGATCAACTAAAATCGGTTATCCCCGTAGAAAAAGTAGCTAAACTAGGGCCAGCCGAAAGAGCCTTTAGAAAGAAAATTTTGAAAGCGGCAAAAGGACGTAAAAATACGCCACGACATAGCCCAAATAAGAAGTAATCAATTCCTTAGGGATGATTACGCAGCTCACACTACTATACATTTTTATTATAAGTAAGTTCGCTTACTAAATATTTAGCCTGAAACGGTATTCTGAAAAGAATACCGTTTTTGTTTTTTCATGATTCGAATAAATTCCCAAATAAATCTCAACCCCTAACTCGTATTACTTATATCTTTGCAGAAAAAAATGACCAAGAACACCAGTGCACATCTGGCCTTACTGGCCGTAGCACTAATTTACGGCGCCAATTATACGATTGCTCGTGAAGTGATGAACGGATATCTAGAGCCACTTGGATTTATTTTATTGCGAGCGATCAGTGCGACCACGATGTTCTGGGGACTTTCATTCTTCCAACCTACCGAGCGGATTGATCGAGCGGATATAGGACGAATTATTCTTTGCGCCTTTTTCGGTATCGCTGCCAATCAAATGCTTTTCTTCAGTGGCCTACAACTTACCAAGCCCATCAATGCATCACTTATTATGACCATTACCCCATTGATGGTTCTACTGGCTGCAGCAATTATTCTAAAAGAACGAATTACACAACAAAAACTATTGGGAATCTTGCTGGGACTAGCAGGTGCGGTGCTTGTTATAAGTTATGGTCAATCGCTTGATTTTCAAGTAAGCCATATTAAAGGCGATTTACTCATCCTAGCTAATGCGACTAGTTATGGTATCTATATAGTCTTAGTAAAATCACTGATGAGTCGTTATCAGCCAATTACGATACTGAAGTGGATTTTTACCATTGGTCTTTTTATGATCTTACCTTTTGGGGTAAGGCAGTTACAGGACGTAGCTTGGGATACTTTTCCACTCGAAATCTGGGGAGCAATTGTCTATGTTCTAACTTTAGTTTCCTGCGGTAGTTATCTATTAAATGCCTTTGCGCTAAAAACACTACGAGCCTCTGTCGTCGGTATTTATATTTTTCTTCAACCCATTATGGCTACGATCGTAGCCTTACTTGCTGGCCGTGATACCTTGAGTATGACCAAAATACTTGCAGCGGTAATGATCTTTTGTGGAGTTTATTTGGTGAGCAAAGTGCCAAAGGATAGTTAATTACCATTATTTATGTCACAAATTTAGCTTTTTTGTTTAAAAATGTTGATTTGTATTTTTTCCCATCTTCTTTTTTTCCCTATTCTTATTTTATGGATATGTTTTACCAAAGAAAACTAGGGAGTAACGTAATTTATTATAAAAAATTCAAATAAATAATTTTTATAATTAGTTGATAAATAAGTATTTATGTTAAATTTTTAATTAATTTAATATGAAGAGAATTTTCAATTTTGTGGAAAAAAGATGGAAATTATTTGCCAATAAGTCATAGTTTTTTATCTATATTTACCTCAAACACTATAAAAACACAAAGAAATATGCAAAACTACAGACCTGAAAATTTAATAAATATGCAAGTTAGTGAGTATGAGGCTATGTCACAAAAGGGAACGGTAGGTTTTATTGAGGAAACGGTATTTCATAGCTTAATCGATTATTACTGTGCGGAGGCAAAAATTGAATCTGCGCTAGAAGTAATTGATCATGCAGTTGAACAGTATCCTTATTCTGCCAGCTTTTATAGTCGAAAAGGAGAAATCCTAGTTTATAGTGAATTATTTGAAGAAGCATTGATCTCTTTAAATATCGCGGCAGTTTATGCTCCTGCATCTGTGACCATATCTATTTTAAAAGTTAAAGCGTTAATGGGGTTAAAAAACATCTCTGATGCGTTCGAAATTATTGATACTACTAAATCCATTGCTTTCGGGAAGGACTTGAGCCAAATCTATTGTTGTGAGGCGATCCTACACGAATCAACTGGAAAATTTAAACGGATGTTTGAATCGCTCCGTTACGCTTTAACCATAGATCCTTTAAATGAAGAAGCGCTTGAGTCTATCACTTGGGCCGTAGAGATGACTGGTAATTATGACGAGAGTGTTGTATTCCATAACAGCATCCTTGACAAACACCCTTATTGCGACCGTGCTTGGTTCAACTTGGGACAAGCTTATGCTTGTCTTGAAGATGATGAAATGGCCGCTGAAGCTTATGAGTATGCTTTAATTACCAACGAAGAAAACGAATTTGCTTATCGCGAATGCATGCATACATACATCAAGCTAAAACGGTATCGGAAAGCACTTGAATGCTATAATGATGGAGAAGGAAAAGTAAGGTTGGATGGAGATCTACTGATTAATCTTGGTTATTGTCATGAGATGCTTAATGATATTAAAACGGCTCAAATTTATTACAACCAAGCGATCAGACGATGTCCTAAAAATGATCGAGCTTACTACCAATTGGGTGAATGCCACGGTCGTAACAATCAATGGAAAAAAGCACTGAAATCATATAAGAAAGCTTTTGTGCTTAATAGACGAAAAGAAGAATATATTACTGGATTAGCAGAGGCTTTTTACCAAACAGGTGAAATTGAAAAGGCACGTAATTTATTTCAAAAGGCAGCAGATACGGCTCCTGAAACACCTTTTTACTGGCTACGTCAAGCTGAATTTTTATTAGATATCGGTGAAGCAAAAGGAGCGATTGCTGTTTTAGATGAAGCCGAAATTTATGCAGAAGGTATTGAGCTTTTTTACTGCCGAATTGCTTGTTTGTTTTACTTAGGAAAACGCGAAGAGGCGTTGTATTTCTTTGGAGAAGCCTTACTAGAAGATTATAAGAAACACGATTATATATTTAATTTAATTCCCGCATTGGCGATTGATGAAGACATTGTTCGCCTGCTATGCAAATACCAACCCGTTTAGAAGAGGTTCTAATTATTGACGATCTGATTTGATAAGCAATAATTTGAAAACCTTAATCAAGAGTGGTGTCACTTGAGCATCAACAAAATTACTGATACATCTTGCCATTGGTCCTAACCGGTCAATGGCATATTTTTTGCCATAAAACCACTGTATTCCCACCCATTATTAACACGACGACTCCTCCGCCGCCGTAATCCTGAACATTAAAGACAGTTTTCCCATGCGATTAACTACGAAATTTTTATGGTCTCTGACCTTATTATTTACTTTAGTATTATTTTCTTCTTGTGAAAAAGAAGAAGCGAATATTGTAATTAAAAACCAAGAAGAGTTTAGCAGTAAGGATCAGACGGTGATTGGTCAAAGACTAGTAGCACAAGTGCTAGAAGACGATCATAATTTTCCTATTTTCAAATCTGAAAATACTGGTTTTACCGAAGACCTTAACCGATACTTGGAGCGCTTAGTACAAACGGTGGCAATTTCAGCTCCAGTTGTAAATCGAAATGATTTTGAATGGGGAATTACGGTTATTGATGCTCCAGATATACATTTATTCACGGCACCTGGTGGACACTTTTTTGTTTATACTGGATTATTAAAAGCATTAGACTCAGAGGGGCAGTTGATCGCTATGATGGCACATGAGCTAAAATATTCTGATGATAGCAAAACGGTTTTAAGTCTTAAAGATGAATTTGGAGGAGTGGCGATGGGAGATATCTTATTAGGAAACAATGTAGCATCAATTGATAATATGGCATTGTGGTTACGAGATTTATCTTATAGCGAAGAAGAGGTACAAGAGGCAGACCAGTTTGCTTTGAATGTTCTTTGTCCTTATTTATATAATAATGAAGGCTTACGTGCTGCGATTATGCAACTAGATGAAGTGTCTGAACAAACGGTAGAATGGTTGGACAGAAGACCAGGAACGGACAAAAGAATTGAAGCACTTGAAATACGATTAGAAGACTGTGGTAGCAACGAAAGTGATTTTGCAGATCGTTACCAAGCAATGATTGCTAGATTGTAGAAAAAGGGAATATTTATTTAAGTCTGTGCTGTTTTTGGAATTATTGATCACTCTCTGAATTAATTTTCAAGTGTAGTAGTTTGCTATTCTAATAAACAGTGATAGTAAAGTAAAAATTACGTTTTTCATGTTATTATAATTTTTAATTAAAATATGGTATAACAGTGGCTGGATTGTACAAGTCAATCTATACGAGAAATAAAAAAATCAGAAATCTTTAGCAGACGTAACCGTTACGGTTAACCGCTATTTTTTTGTTAGAAAATAATTTCAAAAGTGGTGGTATCGTGGGGAGGGAAAAATATGTCGTCACCACTATTTCGCTCTCTCTCATTATTTATGGTTATCCACCATGCAAAATTAAGAGACTTTCCTCCTCGGTAAGTATCAGTAAAAAAGGTATCTATTTTGGTTCCAAAGAATTGAATATTTCCTAATGAGACTGAAGCTGTATTTATTGATATCTCTGCAAACTCCGTCGTATCCACCTTCACCACCTTCACCTTCACATACCCCTCTGGATCTAATTCCAGAATTTTATTATCCTGATAAGGATTGTTGGTGCTATTCCAGTATCGATCTGCTCCTGCGCTGATTCGGAAACTAGAGCCATTGTTGGTATCGTAATCAAATTGATATTCGCCGAAATCGTTGGTGGTGGTTCGTTCTCGAAATACGACCGTGCTACCACCGATGATGCCTCCACCAGTGCTTTCGTGAAGTTCTACGGTCGCGTTGGAGATGCCTGCTTTAGTAGCTGCGTCGATGATTCGGAAATTTGAGGGGTTTTCTTTATCACAGGAGGAGAAGCAGCAGATGGATAAAAGGAGCAGGAGGTAAGATATATTTTTCATGATTTTTTTTCTTATTAAAAAAAGGCAGAAATTTTATTGGGAGTAATCTTTACGGTTAATCGCTATTTTTTTGTTAGAAAATAATTTCAAAAGTGGTGGTGTCGTGGGGAGGGACGTAGAATTCTTCGCCCCTAAATACAGAAGTTTCTCCTGCAAACGTAACTCCCCAAACGAAGTCAGTAGGATTACCTCCTCTTTTTATACTTACAAAAGAAGTATCAATATAAAGACCAGAAAATGTTATTCCTACTCCCCCGTTGTTTATTTCTATCTCCGCATACTCCGTAGTATCCACCTTTTTCACCTTCACCTTCACATACCCTTCCGGATCCATCTCAATGGTAGGACTTCTGGGGTAGCTGTTGCGCGTGCTTTGCCAGTAGGTATCCGCATCAACGCTTACATCGTAGGTACGGTCACTCGACAGAGAATAGGTGAAGTTGTAGACGCCTTCTTCGTCGGTTTCTACTATTTCCACCAACGTACGACTGGATGGAGATATAAAGCCATTGCTTTCTTTTTCGAAGAGTGCTACGGTGGCATTGGGGATGGGTTCTTTGGTTACTGCGTTGATGACGCGAGCATTGTCGGGGTTTTCTTTATCACAGGAGAAGCAGCAGATGGATAAAAGGAGCAGGAGGTAAGATATATTTTTCATAAGAAGGATTTTAGATTTTAAAACGCGATAGGTCAAAGTTCGGTGCTTTAATTGGTTTTACAAAGTGATTTATTCCCTGATTCCACAAAAGAAAAAAGTTTTTTTCTGTTTTTTTTCCGATTTTCGAAAAACCGTATAAATTGAGCAAAAAAAATTCCGAAAATCGGGAAAAATTAAAATTATCATCGTAGTTTTGAAATTATCATTTCTCAATTTTGCATCTCACAAACATAATAATATGAAGAATTCTTCTCTTGTAAAAAAGGAAATTTCATTGTCTGAAAAATTTCTACAAGAAATAAAAGCACAAGTTCCTAACGGGAAACTAACGGAAATACTTATGCGTGTGTTATACATTGGAAAAAGTGCTGCCTATCGAAGAACAAGTGGCGAGGCGCCACTTTCACTGGAGGAGATTAGTTTGTTAGCACGTCATTTTAATATTTCTATCGATCAATTCGTTTTTGCAGATACGGATAAGGCTATTTTTAATTTTCCTTATATGCAATATCCGGTTCGAAGCATTTCGGAGTTTATGGATGGAATTGCGAGTCGAGTAGAACAGGCCGCCCAACTTAAAGACGTAAAAATTGATTTTATCAGTAGGGAGATTCCGATTTTCCATTATTTTAATTTTCCGGAGTTGACTGCTTTTAAGGCTTATATTTGGGCACGGACCATTTGGAAATTGCCAGAATTTCAGGAACAACGGTTTAGTCTAAAAAGAATCAAGGGTATCAAGCGATTTCAAAAAAGGATTCTAAAACATTATCATAATATAGCAGGTAGTGAGGTTTGGGGAACAGATGGACTTTCTATTCCGTTATCACAAATTGAATATTATCTAGAACAAGATATGTTCGAGGAGCCAGCGGAAGCATTATTGTTATGTGACCAGTTACGCGCGCTTATGGGACACGTAGCAGAGATGACAAAAGAAGGAAAGAAGTTTGCTTTGGGAACGACCCCAACGCCAGATGCGCCAAATTTTCAACTATATCACAACCAATTAGCACATACAAATAGTTTTATTTTGGTGACCAGTCCACAGGTGAAAGTAAGTTTTGTTACGATGGATAACCTTCATCCTGCCACTTTTACGGATCCTCAATTTCACCAATTTATGAATGACTGGAAAACTCGATTAACGGAACAATCAATGCTAATCAGTGGGTCCTCATCGGGAACACATACTAAATTTTTCAATCAAGCAGAAAAACAAATCAGTAAATTTGAAAGAAG
>JALZUU010000264.1 GCA_023300665.1 Saprospiraceae bacterium
CGAACCGGTGCAGGATCAGGTAAATTTTCCACCTGATACGTGGTGGGCCATAGCTCATAATCGTCATCATTATGATTGATAATTCCGCTGGCGTTTAGTGGATTACCACCGGGTAAACCTGTGATGTTTGGCTGCCCAAGCGCGGCAGGTCTAAAAACAAATCTTTCTGGATTATCGTCCCAAACTGGAAGTCCACTACTTCCTGGAAAAGGAAGCCCTGGTTCGCGAAAAGTTCTAAGAGTACCCGCGACGATAGAAGTCGTGCCGTCAAAGCTGGTAGTAGCCGTTGTGATGGCTTGGGGTAGATGGACCAACATTCCTTCTACCCATTCTAGTTGAGGAACGGTGCTGGGTTCTTCTGAAGGAAAAACGTCGTTTAATTCAATTGGAGTAGGGAGCGTATTATTAGCGGTATTTAAAACAGTGAGGACTAGACCAGCAGATTGGATTTGCGTCATACCATCAAATTCGACGACTTGTCCTGTTACGGTAACGCGATCACCAACCTCTACATTAATGCTATTATTGATATTGACTAGGAGTCCGTTTGAAGTAGTTTGGTCGGCATCTACTCGATCCTCTGGTGTTTGTATAAAAAGTAAATTATTGAATACAATGGTGACGATATTATCAGCCGTGGTAACCGTTTGGTTATTAAAAGGACTAGTCGTTCCGTTTCCTTGTATTTCCCAAATTTCTTGGTTTTGGCTATACCCAAAAAGGGTAGAAAATAAGAAAAGAATAAAAATGTGTAATTTTCTGTTCATAAGATTTAAATTAGATCCCAAAATTATCAACAATTCGGGATAATTACTATTTCTATTCTATGAAGAATACCGAAAGTTCTATTTACGACAAAGGTTATGACCCAATTGTACAAGCGGCCCTCGTTTTGTCCTTGATTTTAGGGGTTATTATTCTAGGAAAACTAGTTAATGCGATAGGAATCATGACTGTTAGTGATCAGTTTCCTTGGACTACGGCCACCTCTTTTTTACTCTTTTTTGCCATTTTTAATAGTGTCATCAGTTTAGCAAGTAAAGATCTCAATAAATATTGGGGTCGTTCGATGCTTTCTTTTGCGGTGCTAGCAGCGATCTCTGCTGGAGTAGCTTATTTTTTTTCTGCCTTATCTATCGAGGAAATTGGTCCTTATAAGTGGATCTATTTTGTTTTAACTTTTGGATATCTCGTCTTTTTGTCGATCCTTGGGTTTATGAAAAGAATCGTTGATTTTGCGGAAAGAGAGGATTGGCAGGCGCCGCGTCCGCGGAAGAGATAACGAAGGGGGAAGAGAACCGAGATTTTTTTTATTAGAAGATGATAAATATTTTTTTGCTAGTTAGCCTGTTTGCTGGTTAGCTAGTTGGCTTCCCTCAATCATATACTACGTTAGAAGGGAGCCAAATGGCTAATAGACCAATCAGCCAATTAGCAAAAAAGGCTCATTAATTTGGATGAATAACTCAGGCTAAAAGGCTAGTCTAGTTGCACCGCTGTACCCTCACAAACATTTTTGGAATAGATATAGCCTCAATTTTAGTATTTTGCACTAAAATTAATTACACAAAACAAATCTCATTATGCATCTATTCAAAATAGGATTTTTTCTTCTACCTTTTCTATTTCTTCTAGCTTGTAATAATACCAACTCAACCGATCCTTCCAATAAAATGAAACCGTCATCCGAGCCAAAAACCACGCTCCAAACGACTATCATAGATTTGACCAAATATGGTATTGCAAACAATCCTGAAAATGTTTTGGGAGGATTAAAGGTTGGAGATAAGGCACCGGATTTTAAGATGTTGGATCAAGATGGAAAGGAAAATAGCCTCGCAACCACGCTACTCGAAGGTCCTGTATTGTTGGTATTCTTAAGAGCAGAGTGGTGTTCATTTTGTGTTAGGCATTTACAAGAATTTCAAGATAATATTCAAGCCATCCATGAAGCTGGAAAGGTGAAAGTAATCGCGGTAAGTCCACAGCAAAGATCTTATATACAGGAGTTTCATCAAGAACATCAATTTTCTTTTCCGATCCTACATGACGAAGATCATTCCGTCATGAAGGATTATAAAGTATTTTTTCATGTAACGGAAAAATACAACGCGTATATTGAAAAAGCGAAAGGAAATCGAATCGAAGTCTTTAATGGAGATACCGCTCCGGTCATGCCGATCCCCGCTACCTATCTTATCAATCCCGATCAAACGATTAAGTATGTTCACTACGATCCAAATTATAAAAAGCGGTCGGATGTGAAGGAAGTAATTGCAATGTTTTAGTGCTGATTTTTTTCTCAATTCATTTTACGTTAGAGGGGAGTGAACGACCACTATAGACTATTCGTTTTAAGAACTCTTGCTCTACTGCATTGTCAGCTCGCGGAGTTCTCAAAACTCATGGGGTGAACTTAGAGAGAACCTCCACTAGCTTTGCGAAACCCGCGAGTGAGCAAAAGCGGTAGGCTAGGTTTCTTAAAGCGGAATCTGACTTTAATATTACCATTTCCAATTTTTGAAACCAAAAAAACCAAATAATTGAACATATCCTCTAAAAAAGATGTTCTTAATATTTAATGAGTGCGTGACAAATTTGGGGTATTTGCTGGTTAGCCAGTTGGCGCACTTCTAACGTATTTTTACGTTTGAGGGAAGCCAACCAGCCAATAGCTAACAGGCTAACTAGCAAAAAATATACTACCTCCCCCTAATTTTTTCACACACTCATATTCAATCAATGAAGTTGTTTTAAAAAAAATAAAAAATGGATACTCAAAATAATAATCAACCCGAAGCTTTAGCGACCCTTGGAACCGGATGTTTTTGGTGTACCGAAGCCGTATTTCAATTACTAGATGGTGTCAATTCAGTGGTCTCTGCTTATGCGGGCGGACATGTGGCCAATCCTACCTATGAGCAAGTTTGTAGTAAACAATCGGGACATGCGGAAGTGGTACGGATCAATTATAATCCATCGATCATTTCTTTCGAAGAATTATTAGAAGTTTTTTGGCAAAGTCATAATCCAACGACGCTTAACCAGCAAGGAAATGATAAAGGACCTCAATATCGTTCTGCTATTTTTTATCATAATGAAGAACAAAAGAAAATTGCAGAAGCTAGTCTAGCGAGTACAGATGCTTCTGACCTATGGCCTGATCCAATCGTTACCGAAATTACGGAACTGAATAATTATTATCCAGCCGAAGATTATCATCAAAATTACTTTAATAGAATGGGAGACAAGAATCCATATTGTGTCTATGTAGTCGGACCGAAAGTAGCGAAGATGAAAAAACATTTATCAAAAAAGAAAGCTTAGATCATTAGAATCTGCAAAAGAAAAACCGGATATAATAATGTTTTATATCCGGTTTTTTTGATAGAATTCTTTATGATATTCTCAGTTATCGACCGACATAAGTCCGGCTACTTCGATTAGAAAAGAGTTTAGAAATAAATTGAGTAAAGTTGGAGAATTTCCGTTTGATAAAATTTTGAATCCATACACTCTTTGTTTCGGGTTCTTGCTCGTCTTTAACTTTAGCTTTCACACCTTCTTTGCCATCGATACCAAAAAATTCTAGTTCCGTGCGTTTGGTACGGTATTCCAATTCTTCCGCCATTTCTTTCCGTTGCATTTCTTCCCACTCTGATCTTAGTTGTTTACGCAATCTAGGAGAACCCATGTATAGAATCGGTCCTCGTTGGTCTTGTAATTTTTTGGTCAGTTCAAGTCGTTGTAATTCAATATCTACCTCAAAACGCTCGCATAAATTTTTGTATTCGTCGTGTGTCATAATGATTCGTTTTTAACAGTCTCCTTAGTTGAGGAATAAGATTCGTGATTCTTCAATATATAAAACGATACAATTCTAAAATTAGTTCATTCAAAATAATATATTTGAAAATATTTTATTTTGAAAGTAAAATGTAAATGTATTGTTATGTAATGTTTGAGTTTGGATAGCTGATAAGTGGTTTATTATCAGTGTTTTCGTTTCTTGAATAGTTGGTTTTCGAAGATTAGAAAATCGCCTTTGTGAGCAGTTAATTGGCTAATAGCCTACAGTACTGTTAACTAGACTTTATTTTTGATCGATTGGTTGCATTCAATCACAACTTTCTTGTATCTTACAAAAAAAACACAAAATGCCTAAATCAATTACCCTTATTGGCGCTGGAATTATGAGTGCCACCCTCGGAGTTTTTCTTAAAAAGTTAATGCCAGATGCGCATATTACCATTTACGAACGATTGGATAGAGTAGGAGCGGAGAGTTCGGATGCTTGGAACAATGCGGGAACCGGACATTCTGCTTTTTGTGAATTAAACTATACGCCGGATCGAGAAAATGGGGAGATTGACATCTCTAAAGCCTTAAAAATTTCGGAAAGCTTTGAAATTTCTAAGCAGTTTTGGTCCTACCTAAAAACTAATGGAGACCTAAAAAGCGATGGTGCCTTTATCAATGATATTCCACACATGAGTTTTGTCTGGGGCGATGGGAATGTAGAGTTTTTACGCAAACGGTATAATGCGCTTACCGAATATCCCATTTTTGCGGACATGTTGTTTTCTAGAGATTATGATGAGATGAAAGCTTGGATGCCTTTGATTATGGCCGACCGAGATACAGATCAGTCGATCGCTGCTACTCGAATGGCTATTGGAACCGACGTAAATTTTGGAGCCATTACCCGAGGAATGATTGAATACTTGGAAAACTGTGATGGGGTAGAATTGAAGTTGGGAACCGAGATTAAAGACATTGATCGAGCAGGTGACGCTTGGGAAGTGGAGGTAAAAGACATGAAAACAGGAGCGGTAAGTTCGGCAAACTATGATTTTGTTTTTATCGGTGCGGGTGGTGGTGCGTTAAAACTTTTAGAAAAAAGTGATGTTCCAGAAGCACGGGGTTATGGTGGTTTTCCAGTAGGAGGACAATGGCTAAAATGTACCAACCCCGAAATCGTCAAACACCATCAAGCGAAGGTCTACGGAAAAGCAGAAGAAGGCGC
>JALZUU010000265.1 GCA_023300665.1 Saprospiraceae bacterium
ATAATAAAACTTGGAAGCTTTTCTACCTGATATTTTTGACGTAAATTGATACCATCTAAATTATCTACATCCACATCAAGTACATGGTAATTTTCTGTTAATGCCTGACGAATTTTAGCATCAGGAAAGACATTGGATTCCATCATTTTACAAGGCAAACACCATTTAGCACCAAATTTGATAAAAACTTTCTTACCATCAATGGCAGATTTTTCATTAATCGCATGAAAAGCCGCACTTGTAATTTCCATCTTATCAGACACTATTGCTACTCGACTAGCCGTCGGCTTCAACTTAAGATTGTTTTCCATAACCGGATCTTTGATTATGGGCTTATGGACCGTTACTTCCTCTGTTTTTATATCTTTTGACCCAATTACTGGTGGGACTTCTTCGCCAGTATCAGAAGTGGCTAATTCAATAGTAGAAGTAATTGGGCGTTCGTTTGTTTGTTCAACAATAATACCCCCTGAATTGGTGGTGGTTACCTCGATTTTCTCTCTAGATTCACCAATTTCAGTTGATTCAACCACGGTGGTAGTAATGTTATCAGTGGTCGGCGATGCAACATTTTCTGACAAAGAAGGAATAATACCTAAAGAAGCATTCGTTTCAGGTTCTCCAAATAATAGTTTACTATTAAAAATACCAGAATTTACAAAAAGAGCTATAATTAATACTCCGAATGTTAATCTAGTAGCATTCAGATAAAACTGCTTCCGTTTAGCAACAGCTAAAGGTAAAGAGGGCGATAAATTAGGTTGAGGTGTAAAACTTACGGATGTAGGTTCGAAGGCGAATTCAAAAAAAAGCGGTTGGGCATTTGAAGGATAATTTCCCTCAAATAAAGGCTTTTTTGGACTTGAAGCTACCATAATCTGTTTTAAAAATGTTACGCAATATGTTTGTTCTCAAATGGTACAAAAGGCCATTTGAGTTGCGTTTTCTCAAGGTAGTTCACGCCAAATATAGAGAAATATCCCAAGTTAGTGCAACTTTTTGACTAAAATTTATATTTACTTACATGCATTAAAATTTTTAATCATTTGATTTTCAAGGCTTTAACAGCCATTCCATCACTCCAATATCCCATAAATCCTTGTTCAAAAGTATTTCCAATTGCATAGCTACAATCTTGTCCATAACGCGTGCAATTATGTAGGGCATCGAGTAATTTCCAATATCCAAAATAGTCTACAGCATCGAGTCGACTTACTCTTTTTGCCCGACGGGTCACGATGGTTCTTTTTCCATAATCAAATCTTTTATCAAAACTATAGCTTTCGTTATGTCCTGCCCGGATATCTAACTTCTTAAAGCGGCGATCTTCCAACTGTTCGATCAGATATTTCTGAATGGTGTTTTCTGCGGTAGCAAAAACTTTCTTTCCAAGCTTATCCCCTACGGTTTTATCTTTTTCACTGATCATAATTAATAATTTAGTCTCCTTCGGAATATTTTTATAATCCTCTAATAATCCTCCTTTAAAAGGTCCAGTTCCAGGGGAACAAAGTAAAACTGCAACGGGTTTTGGTAACTTGTATTCTTGATAATTTGCAGAAAGATTGGCCGCTAGTGCACCTCCATACGAGTGCCCAGTTATGCTAAAATCACGGGTAATCGGTAAAATATGATGTCCATTGCGCAGGGTATCTAAGGCATTTTGAATTCCAATAACGGCGCGACCAGCAAAATGCTTGGTTCCTGGTGGAAAAAGTCGTTTTTGATAGCGTGGATAAATAACGATATTGCCTTTTCTCACTAAATGTTCTAGCCATCCTCCATAAATCATGGGATTGATGGCTCCATATCCATGCAAAAACACGACAACATGTGCGCTATCGAGTACCGGACTAACGGGTTCAAATATCCAGAATCCATCCGCTTCCTCTGCTCGATCTGTTACACGAATATCATCATAGAGATAATTTCGTCCTCCCGGTCCAGATAAAGGCTGGTCAGGAAGAATTTGGGCGTTCAGGAAATTTTGGGTTAAAAAAAATAAGATAAAAAATAGAAAAAGTCGCATGAATAAACTTTTGTGAACATTCTTAAACAGCTTCATAGAGTGTGTGACAAATTATGGGAAGTAGCCTATTTTTTTGCTAGTTGGCTAACTAGCAAAATCTATCATTAACTCATCTCTTCATTAAAAAAGGCTAAAATAAATAGGAGCTACTCAGTTATAAAGCTTAACTTTGCAGCTGCTCAGTCAAGGGTTGTAAACAATCCAAACTTAGTAGATGTTTTGAGCTTTTTAACCAAAAATAAAGAAACCCGATTTTGGCAGATCTTCCAGAAATAAAACGTAAACCTGTTGGTGTAATTGGCGCTGGTAGTTTTGGTACTGCTATTGCCAATTTACTGGCTATCAATACGGAGGTTTTACTGTTTTCGCGAAAAGAAGCAGTGGTACAAAATATCAATGATACACACGACCATCTTGGCGTAAAACTATCTTCCAAGATTACTGCGACTGCAAATCTACAGACGGTGGCTGAGGCAGCGACCTTAATTTTCCTGATTGTGCCCTCTGCCAATTTTCGAAATATGATGCAGAGCCTATCCCCTTTTCTCAAACCTTCTCATATTTTAATTCATGGAACCAAAGGTTTTGATTTAAATGGTCTAGACGAATCGGATATTGCCAATTTAAAGATCAACCGATCAGATGTTCATACCATGAGTCAGGTAATTTTAGAGGAAAGTGTAGTCGTTCGAATTGGCTGTCTATCAGGGCCTAATCTAGCACGAGAGATCATGGTGGGACAGCCTACGGCAACGGTTATTGCGAGTAAGTTTAGTGAAGTGATCAAATCAGGGCGAAGGGTTTTAAACAGCAAACGATTCCATGTTTTTGGTAGTTTTGAGATATTGGGTGCCGAGCTTGCTGGTGCTTTAAAGAATGCCATAGCACTTGGTGCAGGAGCTTTAGATGGTTATGGATTTGGAAAGAATCTCCAAGCGATGCTAATTACCAGAGGGCTGATGGAAATGGTTTATTTTGGAAAAGCAATGGGGGCTGATACCAAAGCTTTTATTGGAACGGCTGGAATTGGAGATTTAGTAGCCACTGCAACCAGTGAAAAAAGTAGAAACTATACTTTCGGGATGCGAATGGCAAAAGGGGAAACACTAGAAGAAATTCTAAGTACGATGCCTGAGGTGGCAGAAGGGGTTCGAACCATTGCCATCATGGAACAACTTAGATTACATTATAAACTCCATGCACCAATCACAGAAATGCTCTATAATTTTGTTTTCCATCAATATAGCCTAGAGGAGGCCATCGATTATCTGATGAATTATCCTTATGGAGTGGATGTAGATTTTTTATAGTGGGTCAAAAAAGCTAATTCCTGACTTATCTAATTAGACTTGTGCTTGCTTTATATTTAGCACGGCTGGCTGGCTACTGGACATTTCTTCCATTTGCTGCCTCCCAGCTCCGGCAGTACCCCCGGAGAGTAGCCACAAGCCCGCAAATGTCCAGAGTAGTATGCCTGACTACTTTAAGTTCAAAGCACTGGCCTGTTTTTCAGCATGATGTAATATTCCGAAAACAAAGGGAGACCAGCGAGATGTTTTAATAGAAGCCTTTTTTAATCCTTGGTTTACCCAAATATTACAAGTCTTTATTCCTGTGTAATTTCCATGCGCTTCATAAAATCGATCATCTGGTGTGTAGCCAGCACCTATAATTTCTACTGGATTCCCTTTAGTATCCTTTTCAAAAGTAGAAGTGATATGTTGATTTAGAATAGTAATTTGCTCTGCACAGACCGCTATTGGAACCCAATGTGGCTGTTTGGCCCGATATTGAGTCACATGCATCGCCGTAGGACTTTTGATCAGCATGGCTTTCATAGCAGTAGAAGCTTTGAGTTCTGCCCAAGTCGGTGTATCGAGGTAAAAACCCTTATCTCCCCAACCAATGGCATAATATTTAGTCTTATTATTAGGAGATAAATATGAAACAAAGCTTGCAGGAAGCAAATCTTTAGGTAAAACTAGGTCAATATGCATTCCATTAGAAGAAACATAGATAATTTGATTTGCAGAACATGCTAGCTTTTTGGGGCTTGTTCCCCAATAAGAAAATAAAGCGGCCAAACCTAAGTACAAAAGTACTGGTAGGATCACTAAAAAGAAAATCCACTTAAATATTTTCAAAAAAAGCGTTAGTAGTTTCATATTCTAAATATATAATAAATGACAACACAAAGGTATAAATTCTATCTGGTCAATTTGCTCTTAGGACTATTGATGATCCTATCTTCTGGTTGTGGAAGCGCCCGTTCTGCCCAAATAAATACAGAAACTACCGTACGCTCTTCGGTCGAAACCTATATAACCGCCTTTAATGCGGAAGATATTAAGACATTAGAATTGATCTATGCAGATGATTTTAAGAGTTATGCGCCTATTTACAATGTGCCCAAAAATCAATTACTAAAGAGTATTCAGAATGGATTTGAAAACCAAGACCATAAAATTCAGGCAAAAATTATCGAAATAATCAGTGGTCAAAACGTAGCCACCGTACAATTGCAATGGATGATTATTAATGAAAACAGAGAAGTTACCTTTGCTCAAGACCTATTACACGTATGGAAAAAAGGAAGAGAAGACTGGAAATTAAGTCGAATTCTGTTTTATACCGCCAATGAAGTCCCTAAATCAATAGATTTTGGCAGTTTAAAAAACTGATAATCAATAATTTATAAATATATATTTAAAAAAAATTAAAATATACCTTATCTAGGGTATATCATTCATTCTTCTATCCTCCTATCTTTGTATCGAATCTCTTACACTTACACGTTTACAATTTTTTACTTTTCCCCCAATTTCCCACCAAAACTTTAAGACTTAGGAAAACCTTTAATTACACACTACTTAATCGGTATAAACCGCCGATAAACCTAAATTATTCAAATATGTTTTTAGCTTATACTACGCTTAGAAACTCCCTTTTATTTGTCCTTTCATTGTTCGCCTGTTTTACACTATCAGGAGCCACTATTTATGTTGACGCTAGTTTATCTGGCGGTACTGGGACTTCATGGGCTACTGCTTATGGAGATTTACAGGATGCATTAACTACTGCTGCTGCTGGAGATGAAATCTGGGTAAGAAATGGCACTTATCTTCCAACCACCAGTACAGACCGAAACGTCTCTTTTGAAGTACCAAGTGGGGTAAAACTTTATGGAGGATTTCTTGGAACAGAAACTTCGTTGGCAGCATGGAATCCAGCTAATTCGGCAACCATCCTTAGTGGAGATATTGGCGTAAGTGGAGATTTTAGCGACAACGCTCATACGGTAGTTTACACACTTGATGCGAGTATCGATACCGAGATCAGTGGTTTTATTATTGAGGAAGGAAATGCAGATCAAGGAGTAAATGCACTACAAGAACAAAAAAGTGGTGGTGGATTTTTCAATGATCACAGTAGCTCAACAGCTGTTTCATCGCCAAGTCTATCTTATCTTACTTTTCAAAATAATTATGCGATTGAACAAGGAGGTGCTTTATTTAGCGATGGAAATAGTACCATTAATATATTCAGAAGTGATTTTATTACAAATACAGCAAATAGCAGTGGAGGTGCCTTATATGTAGCAGCTAACGGAGTTGGTGAAACTAGCACACTATCCGTTACCGAGTCTTTGTTTGATGATAATGGAGCACACTTTGGAGGGGCCATTTATAATGGAGCAAACGGAGGTAATATAATCGTATTCCTTGAGTCAAATCGTTTTACAAAAAATCGAGCAGTAGATGCAGGAAGTGTTGGAGGAGCAACTTATACTTTTGTAAAGAACCCTACTAGTACTGCTAATCTACAAATCATCAATAATATTTTTGATGAAAATACTTCTTTCTCTTCAGCAGGAGCAGTTTATAGTCTAACGTCTGACGGAGGAACAGGAGTCACAGATATCATTAATAGTACTTTTTATAAAAATTCTGCTGGCGTCGGAGGTGCCGTTTACCAAAACGAATCATCTGACTCTGATGGAGAAACCAATGTTTATAATTCTATCTTTTCAGAAAATCAAGCGTCCTTTAATGACATTTTCAATATGAGTGGATCTGGAATTGCAACACCCGTAATCACTATTAGAAATTCTCTTTTTGCAGAAGCTAACTGTGCTGATTTAGGATTTAATGGTCCAAATGAAACGCTTGATTGTGATGGTAGTTCTTTATTCAGTAGTGATCCTGCTTTTGTAGATATAGCAGCAGGCAATTTTGATCTTACTACCGCCTCAGATGCGATAGACGGAGGAGACGACAGCTTTTTCCCTAGTAATATCATAGATGATTTTTTAGGTAATCCTAGAATACTCACATCCATTGATATAGGAGCATTTGAATTACAAACCGTTCTTCCGGTTGAATTATTATCTTTTACAGCTAAAGCAAAAGAAAAGATTGTAGCAATCTCTTGGACAACTGCTAGTGAATTAAATAACGATTATTTTGAGGTAGAAAGATCCATGGACGGACGAAACTTCGATCATTTAGAAACTCAAAAAGGAGCGGGTACTACTACCCTAGCGCACCATTACCAAACGAATGATAAAAATCCAATTAACGGCGTTAATTATTATCGACTTAAACAAGTTGATTTTGATGGAACAACTACCTATAGTGATATTATAACAGTAGAGATTACGAGTGAAAAATTAGAACTCTTTCCGAATCCAGTGGCTGGAACTTTATATTTGAGAATGAGCGATTTTACTACTCGTGATGTAGGATTCCAGATTACAGATTTAACTGGTAGAACCATGTTGACTGGCTCAGCTGAAATCAACGAAGGGATCGTAACCATTCCATTATCTGAAGTTGGATCTTTCCCACTAGGTAGTTATATGGTCCGTGTATTTTCTGATACACATCCAGTAGCTAGTGCGAAGTTTATAAAGATTGATTAGCCGTGAATTATTATTTGAAGAAACACCATTAGTGTAAAAACACTGATTTAAAATATTACCCCTATTGATTTAGGTTTTTTTTAAAGGTTTTAGGAATAAAGCAGCTTAGAAATCAGGAATTTAATTTCCTTTTTTTGAGCTGCTTTTCTTTTGGTTTTCTTTCGCATCTTTTTTCATCTTAGAAAAGAATTCACCGATATTTATTTTATCAAATTCTCGACGCCAAGACAATCCGAATCCTCTTTTATTACGGCGTCCTCCAACAATGGCTGCATCTGTTAATTGATAAGCACGAACTTTAAAACGACGATCTCGGGTAATCGCATATTCGATAACCACATCTCCAGCTAAAAAAGCAGAATTACTATTTCCTACCAAATTACTACTTCCCCAATCAATATTACCACCGACTTCCACAGATAAGCGATCGTCAAAAAGATCTAGTGAATGCCGTAGCTCTAAAGCCCTACCTGTAGATCGAGATAAATTACCTAAATCCTGTGATTCATTATCATAAACATTATAATTGATATTAAAATCTACGCCAGAAATAAATCCTACATCCGTATAAACCTCAGAGAGTAATTGCGTCAAATGAATAGACAATTGATTTGACAAAAGTTCTGAAAGCGTATTCCTACCAATCAAATCTCCTCGCCCTGCTAGACCACTACTATTTCCTGATGGTAAAAAGCTACCAATAACCAACAATCCAAAAACCTGTCGATTCAATTCTCCTTGATCTTGGCGGATAATTCGGAGTTTAGTATCTGCTACATTTTGTAATTGCCCTTGTAAATCTGGGAAACTAATATCAAAATTAATCTCTGGTTGTTGTAATTGTCCATTTAAGAACATCTTGAGTAGAACACTCTGACTTTTTCTAGCTTCTCTTCCAAGCTCGCCAGGATCAGCTCCATTTATATATTCAGAAATAAAATTTGTCAAAGAAGTATTTAAACCAGAATATTCTGCTTCAATATCAATGATCGCATTATAAGGATCACCATCCCACCGAATTTTCCCTCCTTCTTTTACGACAAAAGGTTTGTTGACTACATTCAATAACGTAAAAAGATATTCTCCTTGTACAATTTCATAGTCTCCATACATAGATATTTTTCCAAGCCGATCCACCGAAAAAGTAATATTTCCATTTCCTCTTCCTTCCATAATATCCCCTGCTTTTTCGTCAAACACCAGTTTGGCGAGGGCTTCTTCGGTCATATCGATATTCATCGTAACAGCAACCCCACGGAGTTCCGAACGTCGTCGATCAGCTGCCGACTCCTCAATCTTTTCTTCTTCAATGTATTCAATATATTTCACCTCCCCCGCATTACTAGCTCCTGTAACAGGGATGACTACGGTTGTTCCATTCCCAGTAGTAGCTTGGATGTCAATATCAATCTGCTTAAATGGGCCATCAAAACTGACAGAGCCGCTCCCGATTCCTGTTCCATAATAAATTGGATTATCTTCTTTTGTGGTATTTAAAAACAAAAATTTATCAGAAGCGATAGATGCTCCAATTCTCCAATCCTTCAGATGATCGTGTAGAAATCCACCGGAGAGCAGGGCTCGATTACCTAGACTATCTACTAGATAATTTCCTGAAACATCGAAAATTTTATTGTTAATCGTTGTATAAGAATCGGGAATATCATAGCGTGTATTGGTATAATTAATTCGTAAGCTGGCATCGTAAATTCTGATATTTCCGTTAATGTTAGGCTTTTTAAATTTACCATTTAAGGCCACTCGAGAATCGAAGCTACCAACGGTTTGAGAAATAATATTACTAATAAAATACTCCGCTATCGACAATGGATAATTCTGGATACTGGTTTTAAAATTGAAATCATTTTCAAAGGTTCTACCCTCTTTTTTAAAGGGAGAGAGATCTCCGTTTAAAATCAATTGTTCATCACCTTTGGTGATAGACATATAAACATCTGTTGAAGCGGTCAGCTCGTCTAGACTTGCCGTCAGTGACAATTGTCCCCAATCATCTCCATTCACTTCGAAGGTATCTGCAAGTGCGGTAAGGTTAAAATCTTTTTGCTTAAAAATATCACCAGCCGATAGTTCTATATCTATGGTTTGACTAAAATCCATTTTATCAAAATCCCACCAATCATCAATCAAACTAAGGCTAATATTTTCCAAGCCAAGACTTAATCCTTTTTGATCAATACTATTAATACTGATGCGTTTTTCCCCGCTTTCTAATTCAAAATTATTGGTTTCAATAAAGTTCTTACCAAAACGAATATAGTTGTCTTCTTCAATGGCCCAATTTTGTTTGACCACTACTAGATTGGAAGGAAAAAAGCTGATTTGATAGTTTTCTTCAGGTAATGGAAATATCTGACCATTAAGTTTTAAGTCATCTAAAACACTGGTAAAATTGGTAGAAACAGCTTCAAAAAATAAGGTATCTCCACTTAACTCTCCAGTTAATTCGATGGGTTCAAAATTTTGACCATTGATATCGCTGTGATAAATTTCAAAATGTATATCACTAAAACTCTTTTTACCATCTAAATCAAAAAGTACATCATCAAAAACCAATTTATCATACCTGAATTTTGGAACAGAGAGTTCTAAAAAAATGGAATCTCGAACATTGTCAAAATATCCAGAAGCTGTAATATTTTCTAGCGTATCTAATTTTGGATCAATCAATTTTGTCCAATTCAAGCTATTCCGTAAGGCTAAATCAAATTTAAAATTGGTGTCTTCAATTTCTTTATCCCCCCCTTTTATTTTAAAGCGCTCTGCTAAATCCGAATAGTTACTATGTACATATCCAAGTAGCGCATTAGGCACCTGATCGATTTCAAAACGACCATCTAATTCTAAATCCAAAATGTCCGAAGCAATAGAAAAGCTACGCCGATCTTGAGGAAATAATTCAGTGAAAACCGTCAAGCTATCCAAATGAAAACTATCTACCCCATTTTTAAGA
>JALZUU010000266.1 GCA_023300665.1 Saprospiraceae bacterium
ACCAATACACAATCTTCAATGGTACAACCCATCATATCTGTAGCAGTCACACAATAAACTCCGCTGATAAGATTACTAGCAACTGCGGTTGTTTGATTTCCTGCCGCAGCATCCCATTGATAGTTAAATAAGCCAGCACCGCCCCCTGCTGAAGCAGTGGCTGTTCCATCAGTGGTATTGGAGCATAGTGGTTCCGTACTAGAAATATCAAGGGTTATTGGCGTACCATTAGCAACGGTCACCTCTATCGTTTGAGTACAAGTATTCATATCTGTTACCGTCACCATATAAGTACCCGGTGGCAAATCAATGGCTACCTCAGTTATTTGATTATTCGCATCATTCCAGGCATATTGATAACCACCTGCTCCACCAGTAGCCGATATGGTAGCCGTACCAGTTGATGAATTAAAACAATCTACGGGTGTGCTCGCAACCGATAAACTCATTGCTTGAGGTTCCATTAAGGTAACACATTCATTTGCTTCACAACCATTCTCATCCGAGATGGTCACACAATATATTCCAGCAATTAAAGTGGCAGGCGCTGCGTCACTAGAAGTAAAAGCATTCGGCCCCGTCCAACTATAGGTAATGATTCCACTGGCATTGGTTGCCGTTGCCGTAATGCTTCCGCTGGCATTTTCAAAACAAGTTAAATTTTGAGGCGCTAAACTTACTGTTACTTCCACTGGATCAATCAAAGCTGCTGTAATAGTAACAGAACATCCATTTGCATCCATGACTGTTCCCGAAAAGGAAGTAGTTCCTAGATTGGTGATCATATTATCCGTCGTTCCTCCAGTCCAAGAATAACTATAAGGCGCCGTCCCTCCTAGTGGAGTCAACATTGCGGTTCCATCATCTGCTCCATTACAACTAATAGAGGTTGTATCTAAAGTGACGGTCAAAGGTGTTGGTTCTAAAACAACCACTGAAGCCATATTTTCACAACCCGCTTGATCACTAACAGTTACGGTATACAAACCAGCCACTAATCCTGAAATGCTAGCAGAATTACTAACAGGTACGGTGTTCCAAGCATAATCGAATGTACCAAAACCTCCTGAGGCAATTACCGTTGCGATTCCAGAATTTTCTCCAGCACAATCCACAGAATCCATCGAAGTGATAAGATTAATGGGTGTAGAAAGAGAAGTCAAAGTAAACGAAACCGTATCTCGACAACCATCTGCATCGATGGCAATAATTTCTTGTGGTCCAGCACCAAGCCCCATAATTTGATTGGTAAATGGCCCTGCACCATTGACAAAATATTCAATTGGGTCATTGCCGTTAGAAGCGGTTAAGTTCGCTGCTCCATTTAAGTCTCCTTGACAAGCTGGGCGTTGGGTTGAAAGGGTATCAATGGTCAGCATACATGGAAATGTAGTACAAGTATTTTCTCCTATTTCTGATGGACAATCAGATTCTGCGACTGCTCGTACTTGTAAGTTAGCCATTTGACCAATTGATAAGCCATCATAAAGATGGTTAAAATTACCGGTGGGTACAATCCAAGTTAGACCTCCATCCAAACTTACTTCATAATCCATCGCTCCGATATCATTCCAACTGAAATTAATCGATGAATTCGAAACAGGGGAACAAACCACATCTACGGGGCCAAAACCGAAGGCCTCGTTGATCACAATCGTGTCTAAAAGGGTACATCCAAAATCGTCTGTAATTTCAACGGTATAAGTTGCTGGAAGACTAGAAGGGTTTACTTCTGGTTCAGGACAGATGGTGCAAGATAGATCTGGACTTGGCGCCCAATTATAGGATAAACCGTTTTCGATTGCAAAAGTAATGGTCCAATCTTGTAAGGTTCCACTAAATCCATTAGAGGCATCCGATACTAGAAGTCTCCAGTTTCCCGTAATATTCTCACCATCAAAAACACTAAAGCTTTCTTCTGGTAAAAAATCACCCGTAAAAGGCGGACTACCTGCTGTAATTGGAGTGGTTGCCGAAGCGGTAAAACAGGTCTGTATATAATCGTTTGCTAAATTTCCATTTTCGGTAGATAAATTTACTACGGTTCCAGATGGAGATTGTAACTGTAAAATTACATCTCCTGCAGCTTTATGGTCTAAGTTTAGACAGACCGAAATAATTTGCGCTTCACCATCTGTTATCGTATTGGGAAAAACAAAATCAACTGAAGTTGGAACCGATAATGGTATCGCTGGAGGTGTTACGTCGAATTCTATTTCTTCATTTGAAAATGCAAAGAAACTAACGCTCTCCGGCGCAATAGTATCTGGTGGGATTGCGCTGATGGTAATTGGATTACCCAAGCAAGTACTGGTATCAGCCATAAAGTTTGCACCTTCCGTACAGTTATAACAATTCGGATCAGTAGCAGGTAAGACATCTATTAAAACAGTGGTATCATACATACAACCAAAGTCATCCATCACATCAATCGTAAATCCTGCCACACCTGCAGCAACTGGTGAGGCAACAATAGAATCTTCTTGATAAAAAATGATGGAATTTTGATCCTGCCACGCTAAATCAGTAATGACCGGGGTAAATACTTCTAGATCGGGAAAGAGATCTTGCGCAAACCCAACACTCCATTCAAAGATCCAACCATTGTCAATCGCCAATTCATCTGTGATAGTAAGGGTCCATTCTCCATTAAGTGGACAACCTAAAAAGGCATCAAAAGAATTAAGACTGTTATAATCACCAACAGGTAAAGTATTTACATTATTGGCCATTTCAAAGGCAGTCCATGTTCCATTAGTGGCATCAGGTCGAAAACAATATTCTGCTCCAATTCCTTGTAAGGGAGGAGTACCAGCCATAAAATCATCCGTTTCATTGGGAATACCTAAAAATATTTCGCCACCGGTACCTAACGATTGATCTTGCATAACCACCGTAGTTCCATCTGGACAAGTTAATTCTACATCCAAATCATACATATAGGAATGCTCCATCAGCATACATACACCCAGAAAATCATTAATATCTGTAAGAATTTGACCAGGAGAAAATTCTGTAAATCGAATACTCGTAGAATAGCTAATTCCATCTCCATCTGGTAATGCCAAAGTATCAGACAAGACTCCTTCGTTTTGGAAGCTCCCGGAATTGGGTCCAACAGATAATTCAGTAGTGCTATCTTGCGAAGCAATCGCAGCTGCCAAATTAACGGTATCTCCAGAACAAATCACAGATGGAATCATATCCGATATTCCAAAACTCGGAAAAGTAGAAACACGAACACGCTGAGAAATAAAATTGGTATTCAAACATCCAAGTTGATCTATAATCGTCAACTGTACCGTATAACCTCCTGGCTCATTATACACTTTAAAAACATTCGGTCCTTGGCCTTCAGTTCCATCACCAAAATCCCAAAAGAAATCAGAGGTTTCATCTGAATGGCTATAGACGGCACCATCTTGCGGATAAGACCCTGCACCAAAAAACTCGACTCCGTCTCCAGGACAAATATCAATATACCCAGTATCTACCGGTGTAACAGCCGGAATACTCCCTACAAGAGTGGAGGTAATAAGCTGACAGGCAGCGATACAGTTCATATCTGCGCTCCATCCCGCTGCTTCATTCGATCCATCAGAGGTAAAGACCAAGGTTAGACATCCAGATGGATTAACGGCTGTTGCTTGTATAATAAAGGAACCACCTGCGGGAAAATCTGTCGCACAACTTAATTGTGTTGCAGTGGCATCTTCTCCATCAAAAAAGCAAAGATTATCTCCAGCTCCTAACTCTACACTAGGAAAAACCAACTGAACGTGGGTTCCACTTATTAGGTCGGGGCAAATAGTCGTAGTTAAATTTTCATTAGGACCATAGCCAGCATCATTTCCTCCACTATCGGTGAAGAAACCAACACAAGAAGTAATATCCATCCCATCCATTGGAAAAGTCTGGCTTTGAACATAAAAGGCTGAACACAATACTAAAATCGTAGTAATAAATCGTCTGATCATTCCGGTTTTAATTTAACACATGGCGTAAATGAATAAGCTCTTTTTTAGAAGCTATCTAGCCTAAGATACCATTCTAAAAAGCTTTTATCAAACCCATTAGTACTGCAAAGCTTACTCGCTTGCACCCTATCAGTTTAACAAAAAAATTCTATATTTAACGTGTATAATTCAGGGATTTACCTGGTATGTGTAAGACTTCTCTAATTCGTCAATGATTAGCTATAATTGCGAATTCTAGACAAGCTTAATAAGTACCTTGCAAATTTATCATTTTCAATCATTAAATTTACAGTTTTAATGTGAATTTTCGCCTGTTATTTGCCGTTTTAATTATTTTATGCCTTTAAAAAGCGGTTTACTTTCTCATTATTCATAATCATGAGGGAATATTCTTTGTGAAATCGTATAATTTTAAGGATATTCGTCTTTTTGGTATTGCTCTTTTTTATGAAAATCATTTTAATCTTCGCTTGCTTATATCTTGTGGTGTGTTTGTATGTCTACTTTCACCAAGAATCCTTTATTTTTTACCCTGACATACTGCCTGCAGATTACAAATTTGTCCATTTCGGAGATGATGCGGAAGAGATTTATTACCATCCATCCAAAAATGTAAAACTTCATGCCTTAAAGTTCTCAGTTCTCAACCCCAAAGGTGTTATCCTTTATTTTCATGGAAATGCACGGGCATTGGACAATTGGGGATATATGGCTTCCGATCTATTGCCACATGGATACGATTTGATACTTCCCGATTATCGAGGTTATGGAAAAAGTGTGGGTATTCTTTCAGAGGAAAATTTATTCAAAGATGCTCGACATATTTTTGACCAGACTGCCGCAGAATATGGAGCTGAAAATATTGTGATTTATGGAAGATCACTTGGATCAGGCATTGCCAGTTCTGTTGCGGCCAATACAGCACATAAGCTATTAATTTTAGAAACACCATATTATAGTATTCTTCGATTAGCTGGAGAACATATGCGTTTTCTCCCTTCCAATCTTTTATTAAAATATAAGTTCCGAAGTGATTTATTTTTACCAAAAGTTAAATCACCTATTTATATTTTTCATGGAACAAATGATGAACTAATTCCATATCAACACGCAGTAGATTTAAAAGAATTAGTCCCTAAAATTAACTTTACTACCATACCAAAAGCAAGTCATAATAACCTTTCGCAATTTGCCTTGTTTAATGATAAAATAGGGGTTATACTTGAATAATAGTTTTTTGGGCTGTTGGCTAGGATGTTCAATTTCTAGAAGAAAACTTGGTCAAAAATGAATATTGAATGTTCATTCTTCAATATTGAATCACAAACGTAAATACCGTGATACAGGATTCTGCCTTAAATTCCTGATTATCAAAAAAATACAATTTTCACTTTATTATATTCTTTACTCAACCTTACTCATTTGAACCAAAATAAAGTCTATTACCCATAAAGAAACCGCCCCTCATTCTAGAAATTTATTTTAAACCCTTGACCTTACTAAAAAATGCATAAAGACAATTATCAAAAAATTATAGATCAAATAGAAGGAACTGCTGCTAAGTTAGTTGTGGTTTCTAAAACCAGAAGTCTTGACCAAATTAGACCTTTTTACGACCAAGGACAACGGATGTTTGGTGAAAATCGAGTACCTGAATTAGTAGAAAAACACGCAGCGCTGCCTGACGATATTGATTGGCATTTGATTGGGCATTTACAAACTAATAAAGTAAAATATATCGCTGATTTTGTAGGGTTAATTCATTCCGTAGACAGTCTTCGTTTATTAGAAGAAATTAATAAACAAGCGCTCAAATCAGATCGAAAAATCCCTGTTTTACTACAATTTAAAATAGCTCAAGAAGAAAGCAAATATGGTCTCAAAATTACCGACTTAAATGATTTTCAAGCCAAAAACTACCCTTCTATAGTCTTTCGAGGCGTCATGGGTATGGCTAGTTTTGTGGATGATAAAACACAGGTAACCAGTGAGTTCCGTCGATTAAAATCTATTTTTGACAAAATAAAAATCAGCCATTTCTCTAAAAATGCCGACTTTACTGAAATTAGCATGGGAATGTCTGGGGATTACGAAATTGCCTTGGCAGAAGGAAGTACCATGCTCCGGGTAGGTAGTTTAGTATTCTAGTAGCTAAAATTACCGGAATAAGCCTTATCTTTGTACTTAGTACTAAAAAGAAATAAACGAATTTGACTATGAATAAAACAACTGGCTATTTAATACTATTCGCTTTGACTGGATGGACCTTAGTGAGCTGTGTTTCACAAAATAGATTTAAAGAATCTCAACAACTATCTAGCTTCTATCGAACAGAAATCGACTCGCTACGTGGTCTGACGGAAAACGGTTTAAGCAATGGCTCCCAATACAATTTCGAGCAGTTAGAAAAAGAAAAAAAGTCCACGGATATGGACCTCACCGTACTTCAGGAAAATTACGACAACCTTAAATCTTATAACAACGAAATTCTACGAAAGTATGATGAATTGTTATTGCAAAATAGAGATTTACTAAATTCCTCTTCAACGGATGTACAAAAAATGGTTGGTGAAGTCTCTCAGACACAACGAGTAAATGATCAACAGGCTCGTCTTATTCAACGACTTGAAAGCCAAATCGCTTCTTTACAAACAGATCTTAATAATGCTCAAAATATCGTCGCAGTAACTCCTTCGCCTCCACCTGCACCAGAAGTACGAACGGTAATTACCAATGATTGTGGCGATTACGAACGTCAGGTAAACGAACTCAACCGCCTTTTAGCTGATAAAGAACAGCGATTAAACAGACTCCGTTCTAAAGTCAATCAAGCATTGCTAGGATTTACCGATGCGGACTTATCTGTCACGGAGCGTAACGGAAAAATCTATGTCTCTCTAAGTCAAAATCTACTTTTCGCTAGTAATAGTGACAATATCGACTGGAAAGGAAAAAAAGCGATTCGTTCGCTCGCAGAAGTGCTAAAACAAAATCCAGATATCAATATCACCGTGGAAGGACACACCGATCCTGATGGCAGCCCTGCTAAAAACTGGGACCTCAGTGTACGACGTGCTACCGCTGTCGTAAAGATCTTGACAGAAACCAACGTAAACGCAGATCGAATTACTGCTTCCGGTCGAAGTTTCTATTATCCAATTGCTAGTAATGCAACTGCGGCGGGTAAAGCTAAAAACCGAAGAACAGAAATCATCCTAAGTCCTCGACTTGATCAATTATACAAAATCATCAACGAATAATATGCGTATCATCGGCTATATTGAACATCCAGTCATGAAGATTACCGTCTTTAAAGATAATGGTAAACTTTCTGCAAAATTTGAAACTGGACTGTTTGAGCAAACTTATAAATTTAGAGAAATGGACACCATGAAAAATTTAGTGGATGTCCAAGGCTTAGTAGATCCCGAATTTCAGGCACGAGTTATGGAAAATTTTCAAACGATGAATCAGATTAGAAACCAAGGCCTCGATCGGTTTTTACCGAAATTGGAGGAGGAAGATTTTGAGGAGATTATTTAGTTTTTTTGCTAGTTAGCTGGTTAGCTAGTTGGCTTCCCTTTAACGTATTTCAAGAATGAAGAAAGCCAACTAGCTAACCAGCAAACAGGCCTACTAGCAAAATAACATTACCGAACCTTTAAATTTAAGATCTATCTAAGCTATTTTAACCCACTTTTTCAACTATCTATTTTTGGCTATACGAGATTTTATCGGCGCATTTAATTCCGGCAAAGGCAATCAAGTATTATTTGCTACCCTGTTCGCTCGACTGGCAAATTTCGTGGTTAATTTGAGTGTCATCAACTTGTTGACTACCGATGATTATGGGAATCTTTCTTACGCATTTACGATCATCGCATTTATCCTTCCTTTTATTGGTGGTGGTATTTTACCCGGTCTAATTCGATATGGAGCTACTCGCAATGGACAACTTGAGAAAAAGTATTATGTTCGATTTGCATTAAAGCGAGGACTAGCAGTTTCTTTAGCTATCTTCCTGATAACGTGTTTATTAGCAGGATTCATCACCGAAAAATTACCTGGAGCACTCCCCTATTTATTGGTCTTTATTTTTCAACTTTTTGGACTGCTCATCTTTCGTAGTGTGGGTGCGTATTGTATGCTCGTCCATCGCAATGGTTGGTATGCCCGACTGGAATTTACACTGAGTTTTTTATTTTTAGTAGGAAATCTTTCAGCCGCTTGGTTATTTGGTGGAATGGGTTATGTGATAAGTTTGGTGAGCATACCCTTGGTATTAGGCATCTATTATTGGTTTCGTTTTAATCTTAATGATCGAGCCAAAAACATTAATTTCACATTTAATACCAAAGAATTATTTGAATATGGTTTTTATACGAGTCTCGGTACCGTTTTATCCCAATTACTTTATGCGGTTGACATTCTTTTAATCGGTAATGTTCTAACAGATCCTTCTGCCGTAGCGGAATATCGAGTAGCCAGTATCATCCCACTCAATCTTGTTATTTTAAGTCTTGCGGTAATGACCACCTTTACGGTAAAAGTGACGCGAAATGCTGAAAAAAATCCACAGTTTGTTTTTGATTTTTATAAAAATTATCTAGCCATTTTTATTCCCATCAGTTTAGGAATTTTAGGATTCTTTTATTTGGGAGCAGACTGGTTGGTACTTATTTTTGGAAAACAATATCATGAACAGGGAGATTTAATGCGGATTTTTTCTTTTGGTGTAGCGGGCGCTTTATTGATGCGGGTACCTTTAGGAAATATGTTACCGACCCTTGGCTTTCCCAAAGTAAATGCCTTTTTATCGTTGATTATTTTAGGAATTAACGTAGTAGGCAGTTATTGGATGTTGCAATATTATGGAATTCGAGGTGCCGCGATAGTTACTTCTGCGATGTTTTGGTTGTCAGGGGTATTTAGTTTATTCGTATTTTTATGGTGGTGGCGAGGGGTTAAGTAATTTTGATTTTTCAACAAAAAAATATTATTTATGAAAAGTAGAGAAGAACTAGAAAAAAGAATTACGGAATTGGAATATCGGCTACGGTTTATTGAAAAATTCTTAGACCATCCAGGACCATTACACCATAAACATGATGAGAGCATGATGAATGTGAATAGAATAAATGTTGTAAATGATATGCGCAAGGAAGGTTTTGATGTCTCGGAGGTCGAGGGCGTTTTAGGGACTAAATTTTATCAAAAAGGAGAATAATATTGGTATATTTATTATTATATTTAACAATATTTTTATATAAATTACATACTTCTCTATAGAATAACCTTAATTAATCTTAAAGCATGAAACGAATATCGATCCTTACCGCACTCTTTTTTCTTCCCTTACTTGTTTTTTCCCAGATAAATACCTCTTTGGATTTTGTGGGCGGTGTTGATTTTACTTATCGGAATATGACGACGGTCAAAAATGCTAGTTTTAGTGATAGCTTAATCGTTCGTATTTTTGATGAAAACGAAACCGGAAAGATCAATTTTCGGTTTGGCTTTAATTTTAACAAAAGAATTTCTAAAAACATTTTCTTTAAAACAGGTCTTAGATTTGCAAGTCTTGGTTACCAAAGGAAATATGACGTCAATGAATTACGATGGGGCAATCAGCAAACCGGCGGTGTATTTGATCCTAATATTCCTGGTGAAGGAGCAACTATTTCAAAACTAATTTATAATTATCTATTCTTCGAAGTACCGCTTATCGCTAGATATGAATTCTCTCAAAAGAAATTTACTCCATTTGTAGAACTTGGCGTTTCTCCTTCTATTTTCTTAAAAAGCCGATCTAAAATTATTGATAATGACGGCAAATCACGAACATCTGATAACAATAGTGATAATCATAGCAACTTCCATCTAGTCAGTGTCATCTCTTTTGGTGGTAATTATAATATTAATGAAGGCCTACAATTTTTTGCCCAACCAACCTTTAGATACCATTTCACCAGACTTTTCAAAGAAGGTTCAGTGAAGGAATATCTTTGGAATGTAGGTTTGGAAGTTGGGATTAGGAAACGGTTGAAGTAATCCGTTCCTCCATCACGACCAGTCAAAAGCCGAGTCGTTCGTTTACAGCTCCTGCTGTAGAAACAAAAAGCACAAGCAGTTCTTAGAAGGAACAAAACCTGAATCGAGCTAACTTTACTAGCTGTTTTTTGCTTGTAAAGCTGTTTCTACACGAGATGCCTGCCAGCTGGCAAAGGCAGATGTAAACAAACTCTTTTATTTTTTAATAATCTTCTATTTTGGGGGTTTGGCTTGTGGTGTCACAACGGGGATTGTCATAAAGTTATTTTTCTCTTTTTTAGGTTCTGTCATGGCTATTTACTTTTAGTAAAATTCTAATAAATCAAATATCTATTTACAAGATATTTTCGTACAAGTTGAGTACCACAATTATTTTATATTCACTAAAACTCGTTACTTAATTATTAATCCATTTATTCATACGTTTTCTTCCAAGCTATTTTTTCTATCTAGTTTGTCAATCAATGACTGAGGATTAAAATGAGGATTAAAAGCAAAAGTTAGGTACATAGATTGTAATTTATTTAAATTTTTATCTGCTAAAATCAACATTGATTCCAGTCCTTGAACTACTGTTGATGAATAATTTTTTTTTATGTTTAAAAAGTCGGCAGCTATCATTTGCGCTGCTCTTTGTTCTAACCCTGAATATTCGCGATCAATCATCTTTATCAAGTTATCAGGAATAAGTTCTAGATTAATTTTATTTACTTTAGCGAATTCTTCCTTCGTTAACGTACCACCTTCCAACTCTTTAAATAAAACAGGATGAATAACTATTTTAGGGAGAGGATTGTTATTATTTCGAATATTATCAATGAAAATTGTAAACGAGTTTGCAATTTTTATAAATTCATCCGCCATTTGTGCTTTAGCAAAACCATATACTGGTGGATTATCCCCATCCAAAACATTAAAAAAAGCAAAGCCATAACCATCCAACCAGAAAACAATATCCCTAGGCATTAGAGTGATAGGTTTTCCTGAATGCTGAATCAACCTCAATGCATTTTCTTTCGCATAATCAAAATTTCGCCATCCTAAATCTTTATAAAGATGTTCAGGAACTTCTCCAAATTGCCTTCCCATTAACTTTAAGAATTCTAAATAAACTGCTGGAAGTTCAAAGTCAAAGTGTTCTATAATTTTTTTAAGTTCTTCATCTGAGCAACCTACATCCTTAACAGTTGATTGTAAATAATTCATATTATTAATTTTTATAAAAAAAATTGAAAATTTTAATATTAAACTCCTTACTAAATCTATTTGCAGTTCTTTCTGTAATAAATCAAAAACATTTGTGCAACTTCCACAATTCACCCATCCCTGTTGTGACAATACTTGTCTTTGCTCGTTTACTCGCTATCCCTGTTCCTCCATCACGACCAGCCAAAAGCCGAGCCGTTCGTTTACAGCTCTGCTGTAGAAACAAAAAGCACAAGCAGTTCTTAGAAGTAACAAACCCTGATTCGAGCTAGCTTTCTATCTATTTTTTGCTTGTAAAGCTGTATCTACATGAGGATAGCCTTCCAAACCGTCGTGGTGTCACAACAGGGTTAACTCCCCATTAAGTTAATCGATATAGAATCGGTTCTAAGCATACTATTCTCTCCTTCGAAAATCTCACTTTTTACCTTAATTAAATTACTACCATCTTTGATGGAGTAAATAAGTAAAGGAGCTCTAGGATCACTAGACTTATACGTTCTTCTTATTTCTTGATCTTCCAAAATGAAAATAACATTATAAGATAATTTAAATGGATTCGCAATGATTGGAATTAATTTAATGGTATCATTTGTTGCATAGTTTCCCTTAAAATTACCTTTTACATATAATCCTTTTCCTTCTTGTATGTATGATTTCTTAGTTGAATCCCAATATAGTTTATATCTCACTTCTCCTCTTAGGTTAAATAAATAATAAGTAATTAATTTCCCATCTAAAGAGTAGTGGTAATGATCATTAATAGGAACGTCATCATGATAGTCCTTTATATTTTTTATTACTCCATTTTTATAAAACACTGTAGACCTTCCATGAAGCAATGAATCTTTCATTGAAATTTCATATTTTAATTCTCCTGTGTTATAGTATATCTTGATTACCTCAACAAAAGATTCATTATTATTCTTTTCCTGTTGACAACTAATAACTACAGTCAAACAAAGAAAAATAATAAACCTAATTAAGAGAAAAAAATATTTCATTTTAAAAGATCTTTTGAGATATATCCGCATTAAAAAATATGTTTGCAGCTACACCAACGCAGTTTTGGCTTGTGTTGTCAAACGGGTATCACAGCTGATAAGAATTAAATACTTTCATAAATTCTTTATTTAAACATTCTTTACTTTTCGTTCCTTCAGGTCTTTGCTCAAATTCGATTATTATTACATCTTCGCCATCAAAAATCATCCCTGTTACGCCTAAACGCATTCTATTATTCTTACTAGGAAGCGTATATTCTATAATGAATCTATTTTCTTCTTCTAAAGTTTTTTTGAAGATTAATTTCCGGTTCATCTTCTTGAGTATTTCAATTGTTGCTCTCTTTGCTAGACTGATTCTGTATTCATAATTTATATCTTTGTAGTGTTCTACCATAAGGTTTAAGACTTCACTGACATCCGTAAAGTTAATACAATCGGTCGATCCATTTAATCTACAACCAGAAGTTTTAACTAATTCAGTAGGAATTAGCATATTAAATTGAGAGAACAACAGTGTTTTTTTGTAAGTAGTATTACAATCGTCATTGCATCCTCCAAAAAAAAATAGCAATACAATAAAACAGTAATTTTTCATCCTGATCAGTTTGTTATTTCGAGTGTAATATCTTCCAAAAATAAAAAATTATCTCTGTTTTTTAGTTTATATCGCAAAAAAGTAAATCCTACACTTCTCTCATCGGGATCGGTCAGTTATCCTCACATCTACGCATCTATACATCAAAAAAATGCCATCCCGTCCGCTTACGCGGTGCCTTCCCTCGCCGCATTGTCATGCGTCGCCCTCGTTCCTCGGGATCGGTCAGTTATCAAATAACCCCCTTCCCAAACCGCTTCCGAATCCCATCCATCTCCCGCAATAGCCGCAATGATTTTGATTGATCATCAAACAAGTTCATTTGTGGATGTCCATGTACTAGTTTTCCAAATTGAATCCCAATCATTCGGATTCGTTGTCGACGTTCATAGAGTTGATCAAAAAGATGTAAGACGACAGGCTTTAGTAAGTGATCGTCCGCTGTATGGGTTAGTTTTTTTTGTTTAGAAAAAGTATTAAAATCAGCATATCGAATTTTGACCGTAACGGTAGCAGCCAGCTTTTTCTCGTTCCGCAAATCAAAGGTAAGCACTTTGAGCATTTTCAATAATTCTGCCCTTAGAAAAGATAGATCAATTGTATCGGTCTGAAAAGTTTTTTCCGTTCCGATGGTTTTTCGCGCTCGATAAGGAACCACTGGACGGTCATCCATCGCATTGGCTTTTTTCCAAAGACTGATTCCATTTTTTCCAAATTCTCGTTCACAGCTCGATCTCAAGGGCTTCATTGTTTCCAGAGCTTCACACCCGATTGTTACCAATCACGCATGTCTGGATAGGAAACCAATAGCAACATATTG
>JALZUU010000267.1 GCA_023300665.1 Saprospiraceae bacterium
GCACAAGTGTCGACGATTTTGTAGCTTCTCATGATTCCTAATTTCTTTCGTTGTCGAGTAACTTCGATTTCTTTGATTCGAAGCGTCCAAGCAATCTGAGCATCAGAGTACCCTACTTCTTTTAGCTCTCGGAAAAATTCTTTTGGAATATCTTCCGCTACATTATATCGAATGAGCTTTTCTTCCATCACCACTAATCGTTTTATCTGCTTAATAAACCAAGGATCGATTCGGGTTAATTTTTGAACGGTTTTAATAGGAACGCCTAATCGAAGTGCGTCTTTTAATCGATAGATTCTATCGTCACTAGCTTTTTCTAAACGCTTTAAAATATCAGAAGTTCTGATCCACTCTTTTTTATCGGCTCCAAGTCCATTACGATTATTCTCTTGCGACTGACAAGCTTTTTGTAGTGCTTCTAAAAAATTACGTCCAATAGCCATCACTTCTCCTACTGATTTCATCTGTAAGCCAAGCGTATGATCTGCGCCGTGGAACTTAGCAAAATTCCAACGAGGCATTTTTACAATTACATAGTCGAGCGTAGGCTCGAACATAGCTGAAGTTGTTTTCGTAATTTGATTTTTCAATTCATCAAGATTATAACCGATTGCTAACTTGGCAGCAATTTTTGCGATTGGATATCCTGTTGCCTTACTTGCTAAAGCGGAAGAACGTGATACCCGAGGGTTGATCTCAATAACAATCAATTGTTCTGTTTCTGGGTCTTGTGCAAATTGGACATTACATCCTCCAGCAAAATTTCCCATGGAGCGCATTAAGGTAATGGCTTGAGACCTCATCTCTTGATAAGCAGTGTCCGAAAGCGTCATAGCAGGTGCTACGGTAATACTGTCACCTGTATGGATTCCCATCGGATCTAGGTTTTCTACCGTACAAACAATCACCACATTATCGTTATTGTCTCTCAGTAATTCTAGTTCGAATTCTTTCCATCCTAAAACCGCTTTGTCAATCAAGACTTCATGTGTTGGTGAAGCATTTAGTCCTCTTCTCAGTGCTTCGTCAAAGTCATCTGAGGTCATGACAAAACCTCCACCTGTGCCACCCAATGTGTAAGAAGGTCTGATCACAAGCGGAAATCCTATTTCTTGAGCAGCTTCTTTACCTTCCAAAAAAGAGTTGGCGATCATAGAAGGAGCAGATCCAAGATTTAGGCTGGTACAATGATTTTTGAAGGCTTCTCTGTTTTCAGCCAACTCGATCGCATCAAGATCTACACCGATCATACGAACATTATACTTTTCCCAAACTCCTTGCTTACCTGCTTCGATGGCCAGGTTAAGCGCTGTTTGTCCACCCATTGTTGGAAGTACTGCATCAATCTGATGCTCTTCTAATATTTTGATAATACTTTCAACGGTTAGCGGCAGTAGATAAATATGATCCGCCATCACAGGATCGGTCATGATGGTTGCCGGGTTAGAATTAATGAGACTTACCTCAATTCCTTCTTCACGAAGTGATCGAGCAGCTTGTGAACCAGAATAATCAAATTCACAGGCTTGTCCAATAATAATAGGGCCGCTCCCGATGATCAGGACGGATTTTATGGAAGTATTTCTTGGCATTATGGAGAAATTTAATTGACTTGAGGATAAATTCGTGCAAAGATACTAGAGATAAGTCATTAAAACATAAAACTAGATCGTATTTTTGTAAAGAAGTTGTATAACTACTTTATTCAGATGTAAAACTCATTTAGGCATAAATAAATTAACAAAAATGAAGAAGGTTTTGATTTCGGATGGTGTACATCCATTATTGCAAGAAGGCTTAGAAGCTATGGGTTTTGTATGTGATTATCACCCTAAAATATCACTATCTGAAGTCAGGGAACGAATTGCTCCTTATAGTGGGATTATTATTAATAGTAAAATATTAATGGATCGAGCGATGTTTGATGCGGCGCCATTGCTAGAATTTGTGGCTCGACTAGGTTCAGGAATGGAAATAGTAGATCAGGTTTATGCTGCTGAAAAAGGAGTTGCAGTTCATAGTGCACCAGAAGGAAATTGTAATGCCGTAGGAGAGCACGCCCTAGGAATGCTATTAGCTCATGCAAATAACTTAGTTCGGAGTGATCAAGAGGTAAAACAAAAGATTTGGCGAAGAGAAGCCAACCGAGGATTTGAGATTATGAACAAAACCGTTGGAATTATTGGTTTTGGGCATACGGGAAGTAATTTTGCAAGAAAACTGAGTGGAATGGGTGTTAAAATTTTAGCATATGATAAATATAAAAAGGATTATGCCGCTCATCTGACGTATGTCGAAGAAACAGGGCTAGAAAATATAATTCAGGATGCTGACATAATTAGTTTGCATTTACCATTGACTCCTGAGACCAAACATTTTGTGAATACCAGATTTATTGAAGCAGTAGCTCGACCATTTATATTGATAAATACTTCAAGAGGAACCTGTATAGATACCGAAGCTTTATTGTCAGGATTAGAAAATGGAAAGGTAACAGGCGCTTGTTTAGATGTTTTTGAAAATGAAAAAACCCAAACCTTTACTATAAAGGAAGAGAAAATGTATGAGCGACTTTATAGTTACCCACAAGTAATTCTATCTCCTCATGTTGCTGGTTGGACCGTAGAGTCCAAAGAAAAGCTAGCAATGACCTTAATAGACAAAATCAAGGCAGCGTTAAAGGAATTTTAACGTTATATAATACATTATATAGGATAATAAATAAATTAGCTTTGACTTTAATTTGTGAGAAAAAGAAAATCAGAAACCTGACTTATCTTTCGAATTAGTTCTAATAATCTTAAATATTACCCTTAATATTGTTTTAGTGTAAAAATTTTAAGATGACCAAAAACTAAAGAAATTTAGAAATCAAGTGACAGTTTTTAGACAGGACTTTAAAATTCTTTTGAAAATGCCTGTTAAATTCCTTAACATTGCGTGCTAATATTTTCTGAAATTCAACAAATATTTCTAATATCATCAACTTTGAGATGCAAAATGGTGCTTTTAAATCGCCTTTTCATCCAAATAAAACACGTTATATGATGCGTAATCTACTACTTATTCTTTCATTCCTACTAGCCACTTCGATTGCTATCGGTCAAACTGCTATTGCCGGAAAGGTAACAGATAAGAATGACAACGGTGCAGAGCTAATTGGAGCAAACCTTGTCTTTAAAAAGAACGGTAATTTTATAACCGGAGTTTCAACAGACTTTGATGGCAATTTTAAAGTCAATCTCGATCCAGGTACTTATGATGTTACAATCACTTATCTGGGATTAGATGAACTACAAATTAACGGTGTACTTGCTAAAGCCGGACAAACGACCAGTCTACCCGTAGAAATGGGAGGAGATGGTGGAATTGTAATTGATGAGATTGTCGTCAGGGAATTTAGGGTTCCACTTATCGATAAAGATAACACCACTTCTGGTCAAACGATCACAAGTAAAGAAATTAGAAATTTACCAACCAAAAATATCTCAGCACTTGCCTCTACAGCAGCTGGACTTTCTCAAGTAGATGAAGGAGATGATGTAACAGTAAGAGGATCGCGAGCGGATGCAGTAGATTACTATATTGATGGTATTCGAGTGCGAGGAGCTTTGATTCCAGAATCGGAAATCGAACAACTACAAGTAATCACGGGTGGTATTGCTGCAAAGTATGGTGATGTAACAGGAGGTATTATCTCCATTACTACCAAAGGCCCATCTTCTCAATTTGGTGGAAACTTAGAATTAGAAACTTCTGAATTTTTGGATGATTTCGGATATAATCTAGTAACTGCTAACGTGAGTGGTCCGCTTCTAAAAAAGAAAAGTGAAAATGGTGTAGAAGAATCTATCATTGGATTTAGATTTTCAGGACGATACCGTCACCAAAAAGATGATGATCCACCGGCTACACAAATTTATCAAGTAACGGACGAAAAATTAGCAGAATTACAAGCTAATCCTATTGTTTTTGATAATACTGGAACAGTAACTATCGGACCTGGAGGTAATGTTATATTGCCAATTATTGCAGATGCAACTAACCTAACTAATGAAGATGTAAATTCATTGGGGTATCGACCTAATGAGGAAAATCAAGTGATTGATTTAACTGCAAAGGTAGATGCTCGATTGTCAGATAATATTGATATCTCTTTCACGGGAACTTATAATGATACCCGAGATAAGTTTACCCCAGGAGGATGGCAAATTCTGAATTCTCATAATAACCCAACGGATGAAACGACTCGTTTAAGAGGTAACTTCCGTTTTCGTCATAAATTAGGAAATCAAGGAGTAACAACAGAAGAAGGAGCGGAAAAGGCTAAAGGATCTCTAATTCAGAATGCATTTTATACTTTACAAGGTGGATTCGAACGAGGAACACAAAATGTAGAAGATGAACGCCATGGTGATAATTATTTTAACTATGGATACATCGGTAAATTCTTTCAAGACTTTGTTCCTGTAATTGGCGTTACCGAATGGGAAGGAGGAACTGAGATTGCAACTCCAGGAGATCCTAACCTTTATGGTCATATAGATTTTCGAGAAGTATTTACGGGATATGAAGCCAATACTACTATTAATCCGGTACTGGCTAACTATAATAATTTAGTTGCGGATGCAAC
>JALZUU010000268.1 GCA_023300665.1 Saprospiraceae bacterium
TTTTTGTTGATAAACCATTTCACCCAAAGCATTAAAAATATTTATTTCAGTAAAAGTTTGATTGGTTTCTGAAAGGTCTAAGGTCAGCAGGTCTTTGACGGGATTGGGGTAAATTCTTATTTCTTGCTCCAAATCCTCTTCTAGCTCATTAGTGGCAGTGGTCACTATGTCACCGCATTCTGCATCGCCGAAGCAACCCTGATCGTTAATACGCATAACCCAAACAGGATGATACTCATCTACTGCTATTCTCGCTGCGGTACCAATGGTGATCAGATCTCCATTTCCTAATTCAATCATACCTCTAAAGCTATTTATATTTAGATCATTCTCATCCATAAATTCGGGGTGTTGGTATTTTTTGGTCCAGATGGTATCTCCCTGATAGTTCATTTTTAGAATAAATCCATGTTCCTCTTGAGTTACAACATCTATAGTATTACCAATGGCAAAAAAGTAATCTCCCTGTCCATTGATCATATCTACTACGCCTACACTCTCAGAAACAGGAGATAATAAATATTTATAATATAAAAAATTGCCATCCTCATCGTACCAATCCATCCTGAATGGACTTGAGTGCCAGCCAGCAGCAATCCAATCTGGCATCCCCCATTTATCTACATCATATCCATGTATAATCTGACCATTAGATAACTCTATTACCTTCGTCTTCGTCGCACCATTAGGAAACCGTTCCATACCGATGGCGTGCCAGATAATATTACCAGCAGTATCCACTTTTAAGAGTTGACTATGAGCTGGAACATTTAAATCATAAACGTCTCTTTTTGCAGATATTAGAATGTTCTTATCCATCGTAACTTTGGCTTGATAGGCTAATGACAGCTTTAGATCTTCTCCATAATTTTTTGACCAAATTGTATTTCCCAAAGTATCAATTTTTTTTAGATTAATGGTCCGTTGAAGCGGTTCTTCCCGTTGATTGATAGCAGTGGTATAAAGGTGATCATCAATACTAAAGAGCGTCACGGGAAAGGAATAGTCTTCGCTTACCTGATACACCTTTTCCCAGATCGTTTCAAATTCCATATTTTGCTTACGGATGCGAAGATCATTTTCTATCCTTCTATCCTTAGCGTAAAAAAACAATTGATCGCCGATTCGCGTGTATGGATGGGAAGCAAATTTAAAATTATTGTCATAAAGAAAATCCATCCGCTCTTCTCCCTGCAAATTAAAAGAAATGACTGAAGAAACAGTATCTGGATAGATAGTCGGGATAATAAACCGATCCTCCAATTGATAAAAGGCATTCGGAAGCAAATTACGCTCTGGTATAGTAAATAAACTATGGCCATATTGTTGGGAAATCAGCAAGTGGACATTAAAGATCAAAAAACTTATAAAAAATATCTTTTTCATGGTTCATAATTTTATAGTGGGAAGTAGTATTGAACTACTTCCCATTATTAAGTTAATCAGTTAAAACTACTTTTTTCATGGTTATCCGACCTCCTTCATCAATAACCCTTATTAAATAGATACCTGCGGTCAGGCTACCTAAATCTAAGGTTAAATTATTTTTATCTACTGATTTGTTTATGATGACCCTTCCCTGAAAATCCGTCAATAAACATTCAGTAATAAGACGATTGTCTGATGATATAACCCTAAGTTTATCGGTAGCCGGATTGGGAAAAACACGAATGCCAGAGATAACGTTCTCCCTGTTAGTCTCTTCCTTCTTCTCTGCTATTTCTTTCATGCTTAGGTACATTTCCTCTATTCCCGGGTATTCGGTCGGTAAATAAGTCCCGGTCATCTGATAGAACAAGGCCTTTGCATATCCGCTTACCGTAGTGGAAGAATGCGCAATATCAAATAATCCCTGCAGGTCCGTTTGGGTTAGTTGATTGTCATTATTAAACCCCTCTAAGTATCTTAAATTTAGCGACTGTACATCTTTAAAAAAAACTTGTTCTGTATTATTGGTTGGCAAACTTGCTAACTTAGCTCTTGCCGCCTCCAGATCGTTTTTATACAATTGCAGACCAAAATGTTTGGTTTGTAAATCCCAAGTTTTCATTGGGCTTAAAATACTTTCTACAAAATCAAGATCATACGTTTCTAATCCCACGTAAGTACCAAGGTTGATCCATTGGTTCAATATACTTTCTGCTCTGGAAAGGCCTGCTTGTTGTACATTGATCGAGGCTATACCAGTACGTGGATTAACACCGCCTTTAGCTGCCACTATGTTTACATAAACATTAATACTATCCATAATACAGCTTTTACAAGCAGATTCAACGTCGAAATTATTAACATCTATCTGACCACCGCCTCCGGGATTATCGATATTAAAAGGTCCTATCATTCCTCCACAGTAGAATCCTTCTTCATTAGCTTCAATTAACACTATATCACCATAAGTAGAGGGTTTGTTTTTACAATCTGAATTTTCCTTGAAAAAATATGTTAAGGGTTGGGAACTATCATCACTCACTATATCCAAAACCCACAGGCTTGTACTCTCACCAAAACAATTAGCAGCAGATTCATTATTTCCACCTCCAATAATTGGAAGCTCTCCATTTAAGACTAAATAATTAAATCCTAGATTCTCTATAGAATGATTTTCAAAGAAGCGAGTTTGGGTATTACTTCCAGTGAAAAAATTATTTACTTCAGTGCAATTTATATACTCGTTACATCGTAGAAAATTTTCGGCAGATCCGGTATTATCTATAGTGACCGCACGTCTACTTCCAATAAATCTGTTATTTGCTACATTGAATTGGTTAGCCCCATGAACAATAATACCGTTCTCAGTATTAGTAAATTCATTTTTTTGGATAAAAGATCCTACGGCACCAAAGTAGCCGAGTTGCAATATCCCATATTCTGATCCGTTAAATGTGTTTCCTGATCCAGAGTTCTCATCTCCGATGTATGTGAAATCTCCTAAAGGTGCTGTAGCGCCAGTCGCTATACCTATCCTACAATTTTCAAAGGAATTTCCATTAATAGCTTTAAATGACGAATGAAAAGCACTGATACCACCACCCTGATTAGAAAATCTACAGTTTTCTATTGTAAAAAGGCGACTATTTGCCAAATTTATGCCTTTTCCTCTTTGAAATAAATCTTCATCAGAAATTAAAAATTCGGTATTAGAGATATTTGCCTGTCGACTATAAGATTTAGCATTAATACCTATACTATTGTTTAAAAATTTGCTGTTTCCCGTTATGTTTACAAATGGTCCACTTAACTGAGGAAAAGAAAACTGGGCCTTTATATCTAAACCAATTATCGCATCAATTATATCACTATTATCTATTACGATACTTGATTCTGGTATGCTATTAGACACTTCTATACCTTGCCACTTACCGCCAGCTATTTCTCCACAATGACTGAGCGTGGAGTTATTGCTTATTATAAGATTTCCTCCTTGACTAAGAATAATTTTACCATGTGTCTTAAATTCTAAATCCGTATTACTGATTGATAACGTAGCACCATCCGTAACTATTATCTTATCCCAAGATGACTCATTCCAAGGGCCATTACCTATCCATTCTGTATCTTCATCGATATAGGCTTCATTAATCATTACATCAACAACCTCAGAATTTTCGCAAGGAAAATAAGGATTATGTTCAACGCTTGTTGGGTATGGAGGTGGAATAAATTCGACTGGCCCACCATTTAAAAATGATGTAAATGGGAAGCAAAGTCCTCCAGTCTCTGCAAAACAAGTTATATATTCTAATTGTTTTGGTGTATAAGACATCTTAGCCCAACCCCACGGAGCGCTTCCAGTTCCAGATTCTACCGGATCTGTAACTTCGGTATAAAAACTATTATCAGAAGTAAATACAGTTGGATTGTTTCGAAACCTATTTAAGCTCTCAGCATCTGTTCCAAAAACATCTACCAACTTGTACATTCCAGTACCTACTCTGAGCTCTATCCCGTTATTAAGAGTTATAACATTATCTACATCTACAAAAGGTACATCGTTGGTATTGTAAGGTAAAGGTTCATAGACAACATTTTGCTCTAGACTACCAAACGGCTTACAATCATCACAATTATTAAAATCAGCATCTATTATATTATTCTCAAATCCGTAATCAATACAATCACCAAAACTTAATTCAACTGCATGTGTCCTATCGTCTATGAACACAGTAGGGAGTATTCCGTTACTGACATCATAATTGAGGAGTAAAAAATGGGCAGTAGAATGAGCAGTTTCCACTAACTTTGTATTTCTGTCTACAACGAATAGAACCCCTTCGTAGTCATTCTCATGACAATCCATATCACAAACTATATTATTAATAACTTCTCCCCATGGACGTTCAGGTGCCCAGTCTCTGGCATGATAAAAACCATAAGTAACTACCCAATAATTTTCTAGCCATACCACAGAATAATAAACATAAGGATCTAAAGCATGATTTTCAATAGATGGCAAACCATTACCCGCTATATCGTCTAAATTATTCCAGTTATTACCAGTATTAAAATCTCCATCATAAAAAGGAGAAACAATTAAATCACCAAAACCATCAACTCCACGGTCATCAATATTTCCAATGGCGTCGGCTAATTGCCGAATAGTTGGAGCGTATCGATGAGCAATTATATTGTTAGCAACTTCTAAACAATGTACATCTGATGGAAGATCAATAGGCAACCCATCACCATCTAGAGGTAAATCATCACAAGGAAAGACGACTTGACTGAACAAACATACTGAAGAAAGAAAGAAAGAAAGAAAGAAAG
>JALZUU010000269.1 GCA_023300665.1 Saprospiraceae bacterium
TGGATTCGATGACTACGTTGATAGAAATATCACCCTTATTAAAGATGGAAAAATTCTGAAAGACAAAATAAAAAATAAAGAAGGGAAATTTCTAATTAAAAATCTGCATAAAGGAAACTATCAACTGGAATTTATAAACTTATTTGGACAAAGAATTCAAAAGGATATTTATTTTTCTAAATTGCATACAAAAATCAAAGTTTGTGTAGATGAATTTATTGATACGGAGGAAGAAACATTTTTCCATAAATTAATGCCTGAAAATATTTTAAAGCTTAGTTTCTCATCGGCTGGATGTTCACATTGGGAAGTAAACGAAGTGATTTTTTCACAATTAGGTAACGAATTTTTTGGAGAACTCATAGAGAAGGTAAACCTATATTAAAGAAAAAACTAAGTCATAGCCATCTTCAATATTTGATAACTTTCGAAAGGAAATTACGGCAAATGAAAAATAGCGATATTGCCTGTACAACAGAAAATTTATATCAGTTTAAAATGGGGAATGAAGTGTTAGAAATTACTGATGAAACTTGTGATTGGGATGGATATTACAAAATGAGAAAAGAAATTTTTAATTTACACTGAGTCATCCGAAGAACAATCCTTGAATATGCATCGCTTATCTCAAAGTAAGGCTCCATTGATAATAGTCAAAAGAGATAAAAGTGAAATAATTTTTATTGTTTTTTGCCATAGCTGCTAAGGCTTTTTGAAAAGAAAGAATGGAAGGTTTTTTCTTATCTGGATTTTTTAGAATAGTTTTCAGAAAATCATAAAAAATCCTGATGAGCATTTTTTCTCTATCTTGATTTTTCTCCAATTTTTCCAATAAAATTATTTCGGCATTGATTAGTTCTAAATAATTTAACTCAAAATGAATAATTAGTGAAAATAATCTTGCTTGTACTTTTCGATAAGACAAGACTCCTCTTTGATACCATAGATTAGAATAATAAATACCTTGATCAAATCGTTTTAGAAAAATGGTCGCCCTAATAATTCCCATAAATAAATACTGTATTTGTGTCTCGGCAAAATGCTCTTGATCATTTTCTATTAAACTAATGGTAGATTTTAGATTTTTTTCCATAAGCTTAGTATCCTTCGTATTATAAGCATATTCTAAATTTCGAGTATATAAAATGTATTTTATGTAATATACTGGGGAATTTTTTTTATTTAATTGATCAAGGAGTAATTTTTTTCCATGTTCGAAATGTTCTTTATTAGTGTCGAGGGCTGCTTGGAAAATATAATTACTTAAGGCAGGTAGAATTTTGTTATTATCAATTAGATATGTTTACGTTGATAAACTTCACATATTCAGCGGATACGTTTAGACTTGTACAGAAATCTCTTTTTAAATAATTCAATAAAACATGGATGTAGTACCAATGCTCTTTTGCACGGATGCTCATGCAATTTTTTCATCTACAATTAAGGGGTTTTTGTCAATTTCATTTATACCAGAAAAATCACTATCCAATAATTGTGTGGTGTACTGAAGTTCTCTAACCTCTTGTCGTAAAATGTGGTAGCTGTTTAAATTTTGGATAATGCTAATCACTTCACTTCTTTGTTGTTGTAATTGATCAAGATTAGCTTTATATCCTAAAATACCTTCTCTAAAAAGCACTATTTCTTCAAGCTCTATCAATCTTAGAATCCAAGTAAATTCTTCTTGTCTTATTGCTGCTTTTTTTATGGTCTTCGTTTCTTTAAAGCCTCTTTTTGAAAGCCTTTTGCAGCCAAACTTTCAACAAGAAGGATTCCTTTTTGAATTTGATTTCTAGTTGTTCTATTCATATTATAATTGAACAAACTAATCAAAATCTTTTCCTTTAAATAATTGACTTCAGAACTCAGGTATTTTTCAATGGTCGTACCTTTAAAATGTTCTTTCAATTTTTGTTTATCAAATTCTTTTAATTTTTCAACAACCTCATAAACTTTTAGGTAATTCATCTCTTCATTACCCGAATGAATTTTTGCATTTCGTTTGAAATACACCTTTTCGTTTAATGTCATACTTTTGACCAATTCAAACAATAATCTACTCATCTGAAATCCTTAATTAATTATAGAAATTTAAATAAAATAAGCTTTAAATATACGAATTTCAATTAAACAGCTTCAAATATCATCATTTGAATTCCTTAATTTTTGAAAATTATATTTTTTATCATGATTTAATCCAAATACTTTTGTTGTAGGTCTTTTCCTTACTTGTAGTTAACTAATTTTTTACCAAAATCGTTATTTTATGAAAAGCTTTCTATTTTCCATTCTATTACTTACCTCTGGCTTTTTATTTGCCCAATCTTCTTATGATGTCCAACTCCAAGGAGAAATCATAAAAGTTGAAGAAAATATCCATTCCTTTCAATGGGATATGATGCCGGCTTCCTCAAAATTCGAAAATGGTTATTTTGGTTGGATCCAATTTTATGAAACCCCGAAACAGGCGGTACAAAATGATTTTAAAAATAGAGGGCTAGAATTGATAGAATATATTCCAAATAAGACCTACCTTTTTTACTTTCCACAAGAAACCGCTTTACAATATTTAAAAGATAACGGGGTAAGAGCTATTGTTCCTGTTGAAGGACAATACAAACTTTCTAAAGGATTAAGAGAATCTTCTTTCCCTGAGTATGCGCTAGATGGAGATAACGTTTTAGTAATGGTGAAATTCCACCAACAGGCGAATGAGACTAAGGTCCTCGAAGAGTTGGCAAGAAACCAGATGAGTGTTGTTCAGAATTTTAAAGGTAGTAATGTGTTAGAACTAGCTATTCCAATTAATTCGATAGAAACACTAGCTAACCTGCCGTTTATTAAACTAATAGAACTCATCACACCCCCAGATGATAAATATGATGATAAAGCAAGATCCCTATCAAGATCTAACCTTTTAGATACCCAAAATCCAAATGGAAGAAATTATACCGGAGAAGGTATTGGTATTATGGTACGAGACTTTGGTTCCTTAGGACCACATATTGATTTTCAAGGACGAATTACGGAAATGAATAGTGATGTTGCCTCAGAAAATCATGGGGATGGAGTTGCAGGAGTCTTTGCAGGTGCTGGAAATCTAGATGTTAGATTTAGAGGAATGGCAGCGGGTGCTAATATTTTTAATGTTGATCGGTCACAAACATTTCTTGATGCTGCAACACTGAGCCTTTTAAACAGTGGAGAGACACAGGTAACCAATACTTCTTCTGGTTTTAATTGTAACAACGAATATAACTTAAACGCTGTAACGGTAGATCAACAAACAAAAGAAATTCCTAACCTATTACACGTTCTTGCTGCTGGAAATACCAATGGTTCAGATTGCGGCTACGGTGCAGGGCCAGATTGGTCTAATCTTGGTGGAGCGAATAAGACCGGTAAAAATGTCATTGCTGCTGGAAATACCAATTTTGAAGGGGAAATCGTTAGCAATAGTTCTCGAGGTCCAGCAGAGGATGGAAGAATTAAACCAGACCTTTGTGCAATGGGAGTTGGTCAAGTTTCAACGGATGAAAATAATGAATATTTTGCTTTTGGAGGTACCTCTGCTGCTGCTCCTGCAGTCGCCGGAATTGCTACCCAATTGTATCAAGCATATAGCGATCTAAATGGTGGAGCACTCCCATCTTCTGCTTTGATCAAGGCAGTAATGTTAAATAGTGCAAATGATTTTGGAAACATTGGACCTGATTATACTTATGGTTGGGGGATTGTGAACGGACTTCGTGCTGCTAAAATTATTGAACAAGAACAATATTTTAGTGAAGAAATTTCACAAGGCGTTACAAACAATCATACGATCAATGTTCCTTCTGGGGCTACACAAGTAAGATTTATGGTTTATTGGACGGATGTTCCAGGAGCAGTAGGTGCAAATCCTGCTTTAGTAAATGATCTTGATTTGGTAGTAAATACGCCAGGAAATTCCCAATTATTTCCTTGGATTCTTGACCCTACACCCAACCCAATTGCCCTCAATACGCCAGCAACTATTGGACCTGATCATTTAAATAATATGGAACAAGTAGAAATTAATAATCCTGCAGCTGGCGATTATATTTTGGATATCTCAGGATTTAATGTTCCCATGGGACCACAGGAATATTTTATTGTTTATGAAATTACCACAGAAAATATCAATCTTACGCATCCTAACGGTGGAGAAAGTTTTGTGCCGGGTGAAGACGAAGTTATCCATTGGGATGCCATAAATACTACCGAAGATTTTGTACTAGAAATTTCTTTAGACAACGGAGTTAGCTGGACAACGATCGCAATCGTTCCTTCAGACGAAAACACTTATGTTTGGGACGTTCCCGCTGGAGTTAATGGGGCAGCACTATTTAGAGTTTCAAGTGGTTCTTTTACGGATATAGGCGACGCTAATTTTTCTATCGTAAACCAAGTAGAAGGCTTTGTAGTTTCACAAAAATGTCCAGAATTAACGACTTATAATTGGAACCTAGTTCCAGGTGCGGAATCTTATGACATTTATAAGTTAGGAGAAAGATTTATGGAGTTCATCGGAAGCTCAACTACTAATATAGCTACTTTAGAAACCGGTGATCCAACGGAAGAAACTTGGGTTGCTATTGTTGCAAAAAATGATACTGAAAATTGGTCTTCCCGTCGTACCGTAGCAATAAATAGTCCAGGTGGTTTACTAAGTTGTCCATTAAATAATGATGTAAGCATATTTGAAATATTGAATGATCCTGAAGATCTATCTACACCTTGTTCTGATACAGAAGCAATTGTGGTATCCGCAGTAATCAGAAATTCAGGTACAGACGCTCAAAGTAATTTTGAAGTATCATATCAGTTAGATAATAACGATGTGGTAACTGAAATATATACTGGTACACTGATGCCTGGACAAGTAGCAAATTTTGACTTTAGTACCACCTTGGAAATTTTGCAAGCAGGTGAATATAATTTAGCTGTTTTTACTAATTTAGGTAATGATGAGAATGAATTTAATGATGAAGTTGTTTTGAATTTCTTTGCTGCCTTTAATGGTGCTCAATTGGATTTTGAAGAAAATTTTGAAGTAAATGGAGTTACACCTGCAGGATGGAATTTAATCAATCCGGATGATAATATTACTTGGGTGGTAACAAATGGAGTGATTGGAATTGATGGAAATACCTCAAAATCACTTTTTTTAAATAACTGGGGATATAATGCGATGGGGCAAGAAGATTTTTTAGTAACTGAATTTTTTGATCTAACCGATGTATCTTCTGCCTCCGTTCTAAATTTTGATTTAGCAAAAGCTCAGTGGAATGAATTTTTGAATGATGGTTTACGAGTTGAGATATCAGTAGACTGCGGACAGACCTACTCCACAATTTATGAAAAAAATAATCTTGAATTGTCTACCATACCTGGATATAATAATACAGATGGTTGGCAACCACTATCCGGCAATGACTGGAGAACGGAAGAGATATCTTTAGCAGCTTATGTAGGACAATCCGTTCAGTTTAGATTTGTAAATATTAATGGCTGGGCAAATAGTACCTATATTGATAATATTAGACTCCGTGAAGACGTAGTAAATGTAGATGAAACGATTCTTTCTAAGGTTAAAATATTTCCAAATCCAGCTAGTGAAACCCTAAATATTAGTCTAGGTGATTTAGTATCGACAGATGCTTTGGCAGTGATTACGAATAGCCTTGGACAAGTAGTTTCAAGTACTCCTTTGAATGACAATTATAACACGACCATAGATGTTTCTAATTACACTTCAGGTTTATATTTTGTAACCATAAATATAAAAGGAGTATCAGAAACTAAAAAGATAGTTATTGAGTAGTAAAAGTTTTTTTAAATAGTCAAGCATTTTATAAACATCGAAAAGAGTAAGTAGCATTTCTTTTCGGTGTTTTTTTTTATTGCGTTTTTAAACAACCGCTCAAGTCAGTTTTTCTTCCCTCCTTTGAAATTGCTAATGCTCCAGCAGTTGCGCCTCCAAAATACGTACCTAATGCCCCAATGCCTTCTACTAATTAATATCAGCTGAATACCTTATCTTTGCCTAAAAAAAGATGAAATACACGATTGCCTTTCTGTTTTTTTTCCTTCTAAGTACCCTTACTTTTGGCCAATTGGTTATCAATGAATTAGATGCCGATACACCGGGAATTGATGATATGGAATTTTTAGAAATATTATCTGATACCCCTAATTTTCCATTAGATGGCTATGTGGTGGTCTTTTTTAACGGATCTACTAGCGGAAATAATTCGAGTTATTTTACCGTGGATTTAGACGGGCAAGTAACAGATGTTAATGGTCTATTGTTGATTGGTAGCAATACGGTTAGTCCTGTCCCTCAGTTATTAATTGCTGAAAATACTATTCAAAATGGCGCGGATGCCGTCGCGATTTATCAAGGAGATGAATCTGATTTTCCAGAGGAAACAGTCGCCACGATTAATAATTTAGTGGACGTACTTATCTATGGAACGGCAGATGCAGATGATGTGGATATGATTGCTATTTTTAGCGCCGATCCAAACTTTGCCGGTATTCAACAAATCAACGAAGGTTCTAGTAATAACACCAATTCTATTCAACGAAATAATGATGGATCGTATACTGCAGCTGCCCCCACACCCAGAGAATTAAACGATGGAACTGGGGTAGAACAAAATGGTATTCAAATGGAAGTTGCTCAAACTCAATATGGGGAAGGAGCGAGTTTTGATATTTTGTTTAGTACGGAAGAAAATGTTCCAACAGATTTAAATTTTGAGATAAACCTTAATGAATTTCCTTTTAGTAGTCTTGATTATTCTGGGAATACTTCCTTGATGATTTCCGCTGGACAAAATACGACGAGCACCACGATCAATTTAATTGACGACACCCTCGATGAAGGGGATGAAATAGCGGTGATCCGATTCGTTAATTTGCCGAATGAATATTTGCCTTTAAACAATAATCTAGAAATCAGAGTAGTCGATAATGATTTTCAAGTAGCGCCTTTTGGTATACCGACCAATCCAACTTTTAATATCGTATCATCCACACAACCAGCCGGGTATTATGAAACCCTCGATGGAAAAGCAGATTTGGAATTAAGAGCAGCGTTGCAAAGCATTATCGCCGACCCTTCCGTAGTGAGAGCACAAACTTATACAGACATTATTGATATCCTAAACACTGCAGATCAGAATCCTGCGAATAGCAACGAGGTTTGGTTGGTGTATAGTGAAGAGGGGCGACCCAAGCTAGATTTTCAGACCAGTTCTTTTAGCGATGGAAAGTGGAATCGAGAGCATACTTTTCCAAGATCACGTGGTGGATTTTCAAGTATTGAAGAAGATGAAGAAGCCGATGGAATAGATGTTTTTTGGGTTACTTCCCCTGATTCACTTCGACACGGAAATTCAGATGCCCACGCTTTACGCGCCGCTGATGCACAAGAAAATGGAGCGAGAAGTAATCTACATTACGGAGAATATGTCGGCCCAGTTGGCACCCTCGGTAGTTTTAGAGGAGATGTGGCTCGTGGTGTTTTGTACATGGAAATCAGATATAATGATTTAGAAATTGTCAATGGTTTTCCAGATATTGATGGTCAATTAGGAGACTTAGCCACCTTACTCGAATGGCATAGAAATGATCCGCCAGATGATTTCGAAATGAATCGGAATAATATTATTTATGATTGGCAACGGAATCGAAATCCTTTTATAGACCAACCTGAACTCGTAGAATATATTTGGGGTAATGAAGTAGGCAATGTCTGGAGTCAAGTAGTGGCTACTAATGAAATAGATGCCCTAGCCGTAGAAATTTTTCCCAATCCGACTACTGATCAGATTTATTTGAGAGGTCTGCAAAATAATGCAACGCTAGATATCTTTTCTCTTCAAGGACAAAAAATAAAAACTTTTCAATTCTCTGGTGATACTGTAATTGATTTAGATTTACCTAGTGGACAATATCTTTTAACGGTTCATTCAGCTGGTAAGATTAAAACCATAAAGCTTTCCGTGGAAGAGTAGGAGGTAGGATTTAGTTGTTGAATGAAAAAAATGGATCAATAGATCAGCTTGCTTTGGTGGGTTGATCTATTGGTGTTTTAGGGTTTAAGGGTATGTTTTGTTAAAAATTAGTATCTTTAAAATGAATTAAAGCAGAAAAAAAATGAAGATTAAGTTTAATAGTAGAAAAATCGCAGATAATTGTACCCTGATTGCTTATTTTCTTATTTTGATTATCAGTTTTTTGGGAATTTTAGCAATTGCTGATGGAATTTTCAATTGGGATATTTTATCTCAAAGAATTGAGCGATTAGCCTACCTTTTTATTTCAGCTAGTATTGTAATTATTATTGGATCATTTTTAATCAGCTTAATGGTAAATATGAATAGTATGTCACGAAGTTTAGAAAATATTGATTCAAATCTAAAAAATGGCAATGGAGAAATCAATTGAAATCAAAAAGACTACACTGTTTGGGTTGTTACTATTTTTTGTAGTATTAGCAAGTTCAATATTTTTGTTGAATGAATATGATCAAGCTAAAAAGTCTGATCGTTTATTTGAGATTATTCAAAAATTAAAAAGCACAGAAGCGATAAACCAGATTGAGCTCAACTCAAGAAAATATCAAAATGAGGAAATAAATGAAGCTACAACGTTATATAGATTCAGAGAAAGCATGAAGTTACTTTCAAAAGAAATCAAAGAACCGCTTAATCACTCAATGAATATTTACGTGAAAATCGGGGAACAAGATTTTAAAATATTTACAAAATATGGGAAAAATATTGTTAAATTTCTTGAATTTAGCAAAAGTACAGCATCAATTTTTAATGATTTAAGTGCTTCAAATGTCGACATTCACAAAATAAACATAGAGAACAATAAACAATTGAGTAGATACCAAAAAGCAATATTTTATCCAATAATAAATGATGCAGATTTTAAATGTTATATACAATTGGGTTATTCTGAATCTAATTAATTCAATATCTAAGCTCATACTACTGGACATTTGCGGGCTTGTGGCTACTCTCCGGCGGCACTGCCGGAGCTGGGAGGCAGCAAATGGAAGAAATGTCCAGTAGTATGATTTAAGCTTTTAATCAAAATCAACTCATCATCCCTCTCACCAAATTCCGTCCCAACTGATGCATGTGCACCTCATCTGGCCCATCTGCAATTCGAACGGTCCGGCCGTAAACCCAGAAGCCAGCCAATGGAGTATCCTGAGAAACACCCAACCCGCCATGTGCTTGAATAGCACGATCTACTACATCACAACACATCTGAGGGCAAACAATTTTAATCATACTAATCAGTTCCTTAGCTCCTTTGATTCCTTTTTGATCAATCTTATCCGCTGCTGCTAAGGTCAATAAACGCGCTTGATCAATCTCACATTTTGACTTGGCAATATCTTGACGAATACTGCTAAAATCTTTTAAAGTTCGTCCAAAAGCTTCTCTAGTGGCTACCCGTTGACACATCAATTCCAAGGCGCGTTGTGCTGCTCCAATCAGCCGCATACAGTGATGAATCCGACCAGGACCTAATCGCCCCTGAGCAATTTCAAAACCACGACCAGGCCCCAAAATCATATTCTCTTTTGGAACTCTTACATTCTCCAACAATACTTCTGCATGGCCATGTGGAGAATCCACCATTCCATAAACCTCCATGGGCCTCAGCACTTTTACACCTGGATTATCAGCTGGAACCAACACCATACTTTGCTGAACATGACGAGCCGCGGTCTCATCCGTTTTTCCCATCACGATATACATATTACAATGAGGATGCATCACTCCAGAAGACCACCATTTTCTACCATTGATCACATATTCATCTCCTTCCAAAACAATAGAAGTTTCAATATTGGTCGCATCGGAAGAAGCGACCTTTGGTTCGGTCATTAAAAAAGCAGAACGGATTTGTCCTTTTAATAAAGGATGTAAATAGGTATCCTGTTGTTTTGGAGAACCATATTTTGCCAACACTTCCATGTTGCCAGTATCTGGTGCCGAGCAGTTAAAAACTTCCGAAGACCACAGCACACGCCCCATTATTTCTGCCAACGGAGCATATTCAAGATTGGTTAACCCAGGACTAAATTCATGATAACTTTTTGGTAAAAATAAATTCCATAAACCAGCTGCTCGAGCTCGTTCCTTTAATTCTTCCATTTTAGGATATACCTGCCAAAGGTTGGTTTTAGTAAATTCTTCATATGCCTTTTCCTCTGGCATTACTTCCTTTTCCATAAAGTTTCGCAACTTCTCCTGTAAAGCAAGTGATTTATCTGTATATTCGAAATTCATTTTTTCTATTTAAGTTTATTCTAAGTTTTACTGCTATTTTTTTAATCACTAGTAACTAAATACTCGGTGCACTAAAATATTTACACCAAAAGAAACACGATAAGATCTCTACAAGCCTATCCGCGTCAAAAGATATACACGCCAAAACACATTATTAATTATTCATTAAAAAATTATTAATTAATCTATCCAGCAATCAAATATCCACCATCCGCCGTGAAATTCTGTCCAGTACAATAACTACTAGCATTGCTAGCCAAAAAGACCGCCAATCCAGCCATTTCCTCCGGCATCGCCATTTTACCCGAAGGCAATTGCTTGGTCATATGCGCCAGTAATTTTTCATTCTGCCAAAGCGCTGAACTAAATTTAGTTTTTACCAGTCCCGGACAAATACTATTTGATCGAATACCCATAGGACCCCATTCTTTTGCTTGTGTTTTTGAGAGCATTACCAACGCCGCTTTACTGACACTATAAAGACTTAATCCCGTACTTGGCCTAATTCCTTCAACGGAAGCAATATTAATAATAGAACCACCGCCACGTTTTACCATTTCAGGATGACAAAGATTGGCCAATAAAAAACAAGCTCGGACATTTACATTCATTATTTTATCAAAAACTTGAGCATCCATTTTTTCAATACCATCGTAAACGGGATTTGTAGCAGCATTGTTAATTAAAATGTCAATTCTACCGTAAGTTGCAATAGTTTGTTTAACCAAATTTTTTAATTGGTCTTCTTCCCCGACATGACAAGCAATTCCTATTGCATCAAATCCAGCTGATTGTAAGTCATTTGCCACCTGATCTACTGCTGCTTGCTTTCTGCTACTTATTACGACCTTCGCACCAAATTCCGCTAGTCCTCGCGCCATGGCCGCTCCAATTCCTTTGCTTGAACCAGTAATGATAGCTACCTTTTCCGAAAGGTCAAATTGTCCTTTAATACTATTCTTCATTTATTTCCATTGTATTTTTTAGAAAGAACCCAATTTACGAAAAAGAATTGATTTTAAAATCAAAAGGCCGAGCCTTCCATTTTGGAAAACTCGGCTGATTTTTTATGAACTAAATTATGCTAGAATCAGCATAAAGATTTTTCTATGAGACTGAAGCTATTAAAAATGTTCACCTACTGCCCATCCACAACGACCCGTTCCGTCAAAACTTTACCAGTAGACAATTGCAGCACTACATAGTATAATCCAGTACCAGCATTCGTTAAATCAAAACTTAAAAAATCTTGGTGACTAAAATCCTCGATTTTTCGTTCTTGGATTACTTGCCCCATCGCATTATAAATTTTTACAAATCCAGAACCAGCTGATAATCTTTTTGTATTAAGATTAAATTGGCCAGTTGTTGGATTAGGAAATAAATCTAATTTAACGAATAGATCCTCCTTATCAGCATTTCGTAGAATTCCAGCTCCAGGGAAAACATCTGCACTAAGGTTACATACAAAATTCCAGTTCGCGTCATATTGATCGACTTTAATATGATGGACTTGTTCCGAAATATTTTCTAAGACGACTGGATTTGTACAGGCATCTCCTGTACATTCAAAAAGAAATTCCCAAGAGGCATCAAAAATCTTGATGATTTGGTTGGGGTGACTTCCAATAATAGTGATATCATCGATGGTGGTAATAATAGTTGCACATTCATCCGTTTGAGGGGTGCCCGCACAACTACAACCATCTCCTTGGATCTGATCATCAGAAGTATTTGGATTATTGTCATTACAAGCGGTACCTGGAGTTGCTGGAAAATTAGCATTATTATCATCACAATCTGCGGCTGCACAGACACCATCATTGTCATTATCCACGCATGAACCACCACCAATTACCAAGTCTTCTTCTATTTTGCAGAGGTAATTAAAATTAAAATCGAAAGCGTCAATTTTTAAATGATAGTTACCAGATAAACCAGAAATTACGGTTGGATTATTACAATCAAAACTACATTCAAAAACTTGTTCCCAAGGTCCTTCGGTACTCCAAAGCCTTATCTTTGTTCTTGAAATATTAAAACCAGACACCGTAATACTTCCATTATTTACCGTGTAAATTGGACAATCATCAGCCGGTGGGGTAGTGCCAGCACAAGAACAACCATCTGATTGTATCTGGTCGTTATCTGTATTTGGATTGTTGTCGTTACAAGCGCTACCTGGAGTAGCTGGCAAATTGGCGTTATTGTCGTTGCAATCTTCCGAAGCGCAAACACCATCATTGTCATTATCCTCACAAGGACCAATTCCAAATTCTAGATCTTCAGCTATCTTACAAATAGTGTTGAAATCATTGTCGAAAGCATCAATCTTTAAATGATATTTACCAGAAAGCCCTGAGATAACCGTAGGGTCGGAGCAGTTTAGATCACAATCAAAAACTTGCACCCAGCTTCCATCGGTATTCCAAACTCTTATTTTTGTTCTTGTAGTATTAAAACCAGTAACGGTGATCGTGCCGTTACCAATAGTATAAATTGGACAATCATCAACAGGAGGAAGGGCGGTACCTAAACAGGTGCAACCATCTGCTTGAAGCTGATCATTTGTAGTGTTTGAATTATTATCCTCACAAGGAGTGCCTGGATTATTTGGAACGTTTGGATTATTATCATTACAATCCACGTCCATGCAAATTCCATCATCATCATTATCTGAACATCCTTCAAAAGTACTACAAGGTAATTCCATAACAAAGAATCGTTCTCCATCATCATTATTAGTCCAATTCCATTTACCGTTCCAAGGGTGGAAAACGACAAAGTCACGGTTCTGAGAATTCCCAGGACAAAAGCTACAATCATCAAAATCTGTAAAGGTAATCGGAGAACCATCAGGCCAGTTTAATGCTCCTTCATTATTAATATCATTTAAACCGATAAAGGCTACTTTTCTTACTTCTCTTTGTAAAAAATCATTTTCAGCTTGATCACTAATCGTGGCTAAAAAACCTCCATGACTATTTACAATTTCCACTGCCGCTTCATACGTCGTATCAAAAGCAGAAACAAAATATTTATTCCCATTAAAATTTCCGCGCCAATTAAAACCAACTCTATAAAAATGACAATCACCAATTCCTCCACCTGTACTACCGGTATTTATGGTCATGGCACATTCTTCTCGATTACCACAAGCATCCGTGGCTACATATTGTACGATAGTACGGCCAAAAGGAAATAGACTACCACTTTCAAAACCTTGTACCAACTCAATGGTAACACCACCTTGAGGACAGGTGGTACTGGCATTTGGTAGTTCCCATTCAACTATAGCACCCATGATGTCTTGGGTAGACAAACCATCTGCCGTATAACCTCCTGGACAGTTTAAGGTAAGTTTACCAACGATTTCATTTAGATCAGGTGTTAAAAATATCGGTGTTCCAGTTAGTTGAATATTGTTTCGTCCAATGGTGGTAGAATTTTTAGTCTCAGAATATTCCCATGTTTTTTTATTAAAATTATTAATACCAAAATTCGAAGGAAAAGAATAACTATTACTAGCAAATTCAGATTGATCTATATTTGTTTTTGCCCAAAGAGTATAAATATATTCTCCATTAGATTTTTTAAATGCACCCCCACCAATGTCATCTGGTAGATTCATGGCATTCGTCTTAGCTGGGTCAAAAGTAGTTTCAAAAAGAAAATCAGAAGTAGTTCGATAAGAAATACCTCCATCAGTAATAATCTGATTGAAAGGCCTAATATCTTCTAACTTTTCGTAAAGTCCCATTGCATCAAAAGAATCTTCTTGTTCATCAAAGTTTTCTTTTTCAGCCATATCAAAAATATGCGTTTGGTGAATGCCATTTTGCATAGAAGCAACGATCAACTTTGATAAATAATTTACCTGTAATTCGTCACTTCCAAAAAATTCACCGAATGCTTGTCGAGGAACATTGATTTCAGTAATGGTCCACCCTTTTTCAGGGTATGGGATATTATCATATCCATAGCTTTTTAAGATTTGATATCGTTCTTCTTGTGTTTCTAAAAGACCTTCAATGGCGGCATCTGAATGTCGCGTGTAAACAAAATCTTGAATATCATTGTCCCAATATCTTGTGCTTCCATCAATATGTGGGTAAGCATGAAATCCTGTAATATCAAAATAAGCACCTCCT
>JALZUU010000270.1 GCA_023300665.1 Saprospiraceae bacterium
ATTATCATCAAATAGATTTACCGTTACTCCTTCAATTCCTGGCTCTCCAACATCTTGGATTCCGTCTTCATTTAAATCTTCGAAAACAAAATCTCCAATCGTATTCATCGGTACCGTTGGTTGGAAAAATCCAGCATCTATATCTTCATTTGGTGCTAAGGCATCAAACGTAAACGTTGCAGTATTTCCAGTTCCTTGATCTACATCACTATCTGAGTCATCTGTTGTCGCATCTTGTGGTGAAGTCGAATAAGTATTTCCTGCGGTATTCGTCGTCGCATCGAAGTTTACATAATAATCACCCGCAATAATATTATTGAAAATATATGCTCCATTGGCATCCGTTGTAGTTGTTGCAACTAACATATCATTGTCGTCAAACAATGTAACCGTTACACCTTCGATACCTGGTTCTCCAGCATCTTGGATTCCGTCTTCATTTAAATCTTCGAAAACAAAATCTCCAATATCATCCATGTGAATTACTGGTGGAAAAAATCCAGCATCCATGTCATTATTTGGAGACGTAGGATCAAACGTAAAGATCGCCGTATTACCCGTTATCGGATTAACATCACTATCTAAGTCATCTGTTGTCGCTCCTACGGGCGAATTCGAATAAATAATTCCTGCCGTATTGGTCGTCTCATCAAAGTTTATATAATAATCACCTGCTGGGATATTATTGAAACTATATGCTCCATTGGCATCCGTCGTAGTTGTTGCAATTAAAACATCATTGTCATCAAATAATGTAACTGTCACTCCTTCTATACCAGGTTCACCAATATCTTGAATTCCGTCTGCATTAAGATCTTCGAAAACAAAATCACCGATAGTATTGGTAACAACATTAGGAATTAATCCAGCGTCTAAATCAAAATTATTAGCGTTTGTAATCGTAAAATTAGCGGTTTGACCACCTGCATCCGTATCACTATCTGCTGTATCATCCATACCAGCATCCTGTGGACTAAAACTATAGGTTGGATAATTAGTATCTTTATCAAAGAAAATATAATAATTACCAGGAGATACATTATCAAATTGGTACGCACCGGAAGCATCCGTTGTCTCAAGTTGTAATGTGATATTATTATTTGCCTCAACTAGGAAAACATCTAAATTGGCTACCCCAGGTTCTCCGACATCCTGAATTCCATTGCCATTATTATCTTGCCAAACAAAGTTTCCAATACTAAAAATAGTTAATTGGAAAAACCCTGCATCTACATCAAGATTATCACCTGATAAAGGATCAATAATAAAAGAAGCAGTTAGATTTGTAGATGGATCAATATCACTATCTAAATCATCAGTAGTTGCATCTTGAGGTGACGTATCTAAATTATATCCATTTGTATTAGTAGATTCATCAAATCCAAGGTAATAATTTCCAAAAGTAATATCTGGGAAACTATATAATCCCATTGCATCTGTTGTGGTGGTACTAATAACCGCATCGTCTGCAGCATTATATAACGTAACCGTAACACCTTCAATTCCTCCTTCACCGATATCTTGAATTCCATCTTCATTAAGATCTTCGAAAACAAAATCTCCAATGGTCATAACCGGAATAAATCCAGCATCCGTATCTATATCATTTCCAGTAGTTGGATCAAAGGTAAAGGTAGCTGTACGACCTGCAACAGGATCAATATCACTATCTAGGTCATCCGTTGTCGCATTGATTGGTGTACTTAAGAATGTATTTCCATCAGTATTAGTTGTATTATCAAAACTGACAAAATAATCACCAGCAGTAACTCCAGTAATAGAATAATTACCGTTAACATCTGTGAATACCGTATCTAGTGGTACACCAACATTATCATTTAGAATGACCATTACTCCTTCAATCCCCGGTTCTCCAGCCTCTTGAATTCCATTACCATTATAATCTGCGAAAACAAAATCTCCAATAGAACCAGACTGAATAAATCCAGCATCAACATTTGTATCATCTCCAACTGTTGGATCAAAAGTAAAGATTGGTGTAAAACCAGTAGATGGATTAATATCACTATCTTCAGTATCATCCATCCCTGCATCTTGCGGAGCAAAAACAAAGCTATCACCATTTACATTCGTAGTCGGATCATACCCGATATAATAATCCCCTGGTGGGATTCCATCAAAAATATAATTTCCGTTTGCATCTGTAATTTCTGTAGCAATGATCGCATCTGTATTAGCATCATAAAGATTGACGGTTACTCCTTCAATACCTGGTTCACCCGGATCTTGAACACCATCATTATTTAAATCATTGAAAACAAAATCTCCAATGCCTGCTACAGGAACTAATCCAGCATCAATATCAAGTACATCAAATCCAGCAGTCCCCATAAAGTCTGGTGTTTGTCCAGCTGAATTGGCATCACTATCTAGATTATCTGCTCCAATATCCATTGGACTAAATATATATTGGTCACCAAATCCGGTAGTATCGAATATAATATAGTAATCACCAGCAGTTAAACCAGTAAATAAATACATCCCCATATTATCGGTCGTAGTCGTATTGACTATCATATCTGTATTGGCATCATAAAGGTTGACTGTCAGATTATTAAAACCTGGTTCACCAATTTCTTGAATACCATTGTTATTATTATCAATCCATACAAAGTCTCCGAAGTTTCCATTACAGTCGCTTACCATAATGTTACTCGTACCACTTCCCATACATCCTGTGGTATCAGTATATTCATAGGTAATTAAATGATTACCAGCGCCTGCTATAGCTGGATCAAAGATCCCACTAGCTCCGTTTGTTATTCCGGTACCACTAAACGTTCCACCAGCAGGTGTTGCATTTAAGATCGTGGCAGCATCCGTAGAACAAAATGATCCAGGGTCAGCAATTTGAATATCTGGAACGGGTACTATAATGTTTGTAAAAGCACTATTGCTACAACCATCAGGATGATGAAAAACATACTGAATTGGATTCGTTCCTGCTATTGCTACACTTGGATCGAAAACACCTCCAATTGTGTCCGTTATTCCTACTCCAAAAAAGAGTCCTCCCGCAGGAGTACCAGTAAGGGTTACTGGAGGATTAGATCGACAAAAAGGTCCAGCTCCATCTAATTGCACAGACGGAATTGCTCCAATTATAATATCGGTAGTCGCTGTTTCACTACAATTTTGAGCATTGGTAAAAGTATAAGAAATCGTATGCGTTCCTGGACCTGCTACACCTGGATCAAAACGGCCATTCATGCCATCAATGATTCCATCTCCAGTATAGGTTCCACCCGTAGGTAGACCAACTAAGAGCGTATCAGGATCTGTCACACAGAATGGGCCGATAGGATCTAAACTTACCGTAGGTGAAGCCAACACTGCTACATCTAAAGTAGCCGAACCAGAACAACCATTTCCATCTGTAAAATCATAGGTAATCGTGGTTACTCCCGTTCCTGCTATAGCTGGATCAAAAGTACCATTATTCGCATCTGTAATTCCAACACCACTAAAGGTACCACCAACAGGTGTGGCAGTAATATCAGTTGGTGCTTGCATAACACAAAATGGCCCTGTATTGCCAAATGTAATACTTCCACTTCCTAGCACACTGACAAATGTACTATCTACATTGGTACAACCTGATGCATCTGTTATAGTCACATAGTACATACCATTATCGGTTGCACTAGCATTTAATATCATTGGATTTTGAATACTTCCTGCAGAGAAAGAAGGGCCTGCCCAACTCCAATCGACTGCTACTCCTCCACTCTCGCTAAGCATTATATCTTCCCCTTCACAGATAGGACTATTACTAGTAACTGTTACATTAGGAGCAGGAGATACCGTTACTACTATTTCTTCAAAAGGGCGACAATTAGCATCACCAGGTATTGGATTTGTAATCGCGTAGATGAAATAGTCTTCATCCATAGCCGTACCATTAACTGGCAATGTAACATGTTTGATGATTGCTAATCCAGCTTCAGGAGTAATCGTCCCTAATGGTATTCCACCTGTGTACATATCCGAACCCGTTTGTTGATCCGTAAAATATACATAAACAATAGCATCCATTTCTGTTGCATTTGTTCCAACTTGTATAGTAGCAATAGTATCACTAGAACAAATCGTTATTGGAGCAGATGGATTATCAATAGTTGGACATTCTAAGACACTAAATCCTGTTGCTAGATCATTGGTGTTCATTCCACCACCACCTGTGTTAAAAGTTAGGAATGGATAACCATCTACGCTTGGATCAACACCACTTGCAATGATTGCATCTGAATCGTGTAATTCAGCAGTAGGTCCAGAAGTGTTATTTGGAAAAGTTAAACTCAACGAGTCTTGAATAGTTCCAGTAGTCGTATCAAAATCTCCATTGGTTCCTATCGCCAAGTTATAATCTGTAAAATATTCTAAATTATTATTAAAACAGAATCCACCATTGGCATCCGTAGTAGTGGTGCCGACTGTAGTTCCATCCATAGCTAAAAGACTTACTTCAATTCCACTAAGACCGACTTCGCCGGCATCATAAGAACCATCATTATCACTATCAATCCATACGTAACTACAAATTTCTACTGGTGCAGGATCTTTTAATAATTCAATATCACCTAAACCACCACCTTTAACAGCGTTTCCATTTCCACCAGGGAAAGTAGTTGTTTGATAAATTAAATATCCATCTGCGCTTGTTCCGTCATTATTATTAAACGTTTTTACTCCTCCTGAATTGAAGGTTCCGTCTATTGGATTCATCACCGTTACGATAGCATCATCCGTTCCGTGTAAAATAGCAATCGCACCCATCGCAGTTTCGAAGTGATCAGGAGAGATTAGGTCTCCACAATAAAATTCTCCACCATTCGGTCCTTCACCATTCGGACCACAACCACCGCCATTGACTGTAGTTCCTGCACTTTCCAAAACAAAACTACCAGCACTTAAACTTGCACGTAGCAATTCTCCTCCACTAATTACAGTTTCAGATTGTGTATCTGTTAAATTTCTTTGAAAAGTAAATTTTTGTAAAGTATATCGATCTGTAAATGCCATAATCATGGAACCATCTACATCAAAATCCAAAGAACTCAAAAGAGGACTAGGACTACAATTTTCAAAATCTCCATCATAAATAGATATCCAAGGTTCCCATGCAGTACAACTACCACCTACTACTTCTCCTCTAGTATAATCAAGTGGGAAAGTACCCAAAGAGGTATTCCAAGTACTAGTCGCAAAATCATAAGCATAGACAGTAGCAGACAAATCAGCAGCTGTTCCGCCATTCTCACCACTACAAACTACCCCAGCATAAATTTGACCTTGGTAATATTTTAGTCCAAAAGGACGACTGGATCCAAAAGCACAACCAGGCGAAGGAATTAACCCTAAAGAGCTTACATCACTCATCGTTGGTAAAGCTCCAGTTGCATTATAGTTCGTCAAATCAATGGCAACTATTTCTTTACCATTTAGATTTACTACGTAAAGCGTTTGGCCATCATCAGAGATATCTAGATCACCCATTCCTGTTTTTCCAGGAGTATCAAACATCAATGAATCTGATTCTGGTGTATCAAAATCAATCGCAAGATTTCGAACTGGTTCCGTTCCTAGATTGATGCCCATTGCATCTAGATCAACTAGTGTAGTAGTCACTGGCGTAGGACCACTATAGTCTATCGCATAAATACCACCTATCCCTAAACTACCTAATCCGACGTGTCTTTTCATCACGGCGGAAACAAAAGCAACTTCAGTATAAGGATTATAAGCAAGCCCCCAAGTCGCACCAATTTCAGACATAAATACATCTTTATCAGGTTCAGGCAGCGCACCCGTTCGACCGTAAGGAAATGTGACAACGGCATCTAATGTACCAGATGTCCCGCCTCCCAATGGATCACCAGGAACATAACAATTCAGGATAACTTCTGGCATCGGTTGAGAATAATCACTTGGATATTGCACACCAAGATCAACCGCACAATCAGCAGCATTTTCAATTCTTACAATCTGATTATTGGATACTCCAGTAGTTGCTTCCAAGAAAGCATCAGCCCAAGTAAATTCAACTCTTACTGGATAAACAGCAGGAGTAAGGGACCAATCTCCATTGGAATCGGTTGTAGTAGTCAAGACGACATCATTGACATCTGTAACGGTAACCGAAATACCTGGATAGCCAGATTCATTGGCATCCATGGCACCATAGACATTTGCTGCAGCCAGACCATTAGCAGGTAGTTCCCGAAAGACCGTACCACCAATATCGCCAGGCATGCACTGTCCGTACAACGAATTGCTGAAGTAAAAAATGGAAAGAATTGACATGGCAACTGCGTACCATAGTTTCTTGCATAGACGTTTGCCCATGAGATATATTTTTTTGTGAAAAAATGCGGTATGTATTAAATGGAAAACAAAATACAAGCAAACGATAATCAGACGATCTTCAGACAAGACAGGGGGATTTTGCGCTTATTTGTAAGGAAGCCTAACTAAAAGATAGACTTTCACATAGGGAATAAGACAAAATTTATACCAAAACATTATTAGATTTACATATACTAACAATAGGTATAAATAACGCCAATCACAGTACTGCAATTGGCGTTATTAAAAAAACTCTATGACAATTAATTCTTATTTCTCATACTCTACTCGCACATCCGTTCGATCAAATTTTGTTACTCGAACTTCTGTTCTTCGGTTTTGTTGATGTTCATTTTCTGAGCAAGTTACTCCATCGGCACAACGATTTTTCAGGCGGCTTTCTCCAAAGCCTTGTGACGAAAGACGGGCTGCATCTATCCCTTGACTAATCAAATAGGAACGAGCAGATTTCGCTCGATTTGAAGATAAAGTCTTATTATATTCACTACTTCCTCGACTATCCGTATGCGACTCCAAAGAGATATGCATGCTTGGGTAGGTTCGTAATAATTGCAACAGGCGCTGCAAGTCTTTGCTTGCATCTATACGAATATCAAACTGGTCGAAATTATAGTAAATATCTTTTAATTGGATCACCATTCCTTCTCGATAAGTAGTATTGGGATCACCTAGATAATGATTATTTACTGTTCCTGTTGACATTTCATACGAAGGGACATACGTTGTTACTGGTTCGTAAATTGTTCGCGCTACGTATGTTGTTTTCGGTACGTATTGAACTGTTGGTGCAGGTGGCGCTACCGCTACTGGAGCTGCTGGTTCTACTTTTATTATTTTTCTTACACCCAATTCTAGTTGTACTTCCAACTCTTTCTCTGGATTACAATCTTCTGCTTTTGGGAAGATAAATTCTGTGTCTGAATCAAAGCCTGATTTCATTCCTAAAAATCTATATTCACAGCCACATTCGATACATAGGTCGAATTTTCCATCGTTTCCTACGGTATATTTTTGCGTTTCACCAGTGCACTTATTTTCGATTCGTACTTCTGCTCCAGGCATCGCTTTCAGGTATTCTTTATTAACGACTATTCCGTTTAACACCATACAAGATTTACGTTTCATCGGTACACAAAAACCACTTTCGGATTTTAAGTCTTCGTAACTTACCATCGTTTTGGCATCTTCATAGCCTTTTTTGACGGACTTGATTTCATACATCTTGCCAGGCTTGATTCGATGTGTCAAATGACCTTCTTCATCTGTATAAAAATCAGTGATCATCTCTTTTTCATTATTCTGAGTGCTGACAACACTTAATACATATTCTTGGGAACTTCCTTCAACTGGCTTTAAGGCCAACATTAAGTTTCCATCACTTAAATTATTCTCACTTGAAGTTTCTATCACTTCTCTTATTGTTACTTTTGCTTTTTCTATCCGACGACTACTTCCCTCTTCAAACACACACATTTCGTATGGCATTCCTCCCATCGCTAATAATTCATTATCTGCTGTCCATTCGTAGATATCATCTTTTCCAGATCCCTCATGACGACTCGAACTCAAGTAACCACGGGTCTTTTCTTCATTGATCCAAAATCCAAAATCATCTTTTTGGGTATTGAATTTTTCTCCCATATTCTCGCGTACTGACCAACTGCCTTCATCATACATATTTACTTTTTGAGCCATAAATATATCCAATCCTCCTAGCCCTTTATGACCTTTAGAGGAATAATATAAAGTCTCATCTTCTCCCATAAATGGGAAAATTTCATTGTCCGAGCTATTTACTGTCGGCCCCAAATTCTGTGGAGTACTCCAACCTCCTAGCGTCGATTCTACCACATAAATATCCAATCCTCCATAACCACCTGGACGATTAGAGGCAAAATATAATCTTCTTCCATCTGGAGATAAAGCTGGATGACAAGTCGTATATTCATCACTATTAAAATCTAGCTCCTCCATATTTGCCCAATATCCGTCGGCGTCTTTATTAGCTGAATAAATTTTTAAATCAATTAAACCATTTTTGCTTTTTCCCTTATTATTATTTCGAGTAAAAAACATCATATTACCTGGACGATTAAAAGTCGCGGTGCCATCATGGTAATTTCCATTGATTGATCCAAACAAAGGTGTTGGTTCTTCTAAGGTTCCATCTTCTTTTTTCTTCGCATAAAATAAGTCTGAAAAATTATCTTTCGTCCAAACATCTTTTCTATTATTCATTCGAGAAATACCACGTGTTGAACTAAATACAACCCCATCTTTATATGGGATCGGACTAAAATCCAGATGAGTAGTATTCAACGCTTTAACATTGACTATTTCAACATGAGTATTCTCGTTAAATACTTTTTCTTCTGCACAACTTTTGATAAAATCACGGTTTTCTTTTTGGTCTTTATCACCTCGATCTTTGTATTTATTGTACCAACGAACCGCGTCTTCACACGCGCCCGTACTTTGTAATACTTTTGCATAATTAAGTAAATCTTCCGCCTCATTTGTTTCACTGATAAACTTCGAGTACCAATATGCAGCATTCTCTGGTTCATCATTTAGACGATAACTGTTCGCCATCCGACGTAATACGTCAATATCATTTTTCTCTTTTTTTGAAAGATTTTGATATAAATCAACTGAGGTTTTATACCCTAGATCTTCATACTGTTCATCTGCCTTTTTTCGGTTCTTCGAGGACAAAGCATTTTTACCAATCGATCTATTTTCGATCCGAGAGGTATCTTTTACCGTTTTACGAATATCCGCCATTGTCTGACTTTGTAAGCCAATAGTTAACACACAGAAAAGTGCTACTAACCAATTTTTTTTCTTAATCATCTTTTTCGATTGAGAATCTTAATAAATATGTTGAATCGTTGAAATGTTGAATCGTTGAATCGTTTTAAAACATTTCAACAAAGATTCATTACATCTCATTTTGTGTTTTTTTATGGGACCGCTTACGGCCGCTACGTTGCGTGGCTCGCTTTTCGCTCGGCCCTTACGGGCTGGCCTTTCAGTCCACCACTCCACATCGCTGGTCCACTATTCTTAGTGTTATTAGCTAATGCTATTTTTAAAAATATCTAATATTGTTATATCTAGCACCATCTGATTTTAAGGTATATTCTATCATCAATTCAAAACTTCCTGGTGAATAATTATTTAATTCACTTAAGGTTAAATCTGCTGCTACAGCGGCTTTGATTTGTTGATTAAATTGATACTGTACAATAAAATCAAAGGAATCTCCTAATCGGTACGAAGCGCCCAACCACAATGCATCCATCAATACAAAACTCGCATTTAAGTCCAACTCAAAAGGTGAGTTTGGATTAAAACTTATCAAAGCTCCTGGCTGAAATTTAACATTTTCTGATATTCTCGTAATCAGTCCACCCATCAAATAATAAGATCGCAATGAGTTAATACTCAATACCGACGAGCTCGCATCTTGATCATAAATAGAAGTCTTTAATACACGAGGTACGGAAACTCCGACATAATATTTTTCGTGTTGATAGTAAGCTCCTAATCCAAAATTTGGGTTTAATCGCGTCTCTCTACCTTCTAAAAATCGATTATCGCCATTATCCAACGGATCTGCTTTTGCCCAATCAATCCTACCAAAATCTAACTGACCTTGGAGACCGATTGCTAAGGTCGATTCATCATTGATCTTAATTCGATAAGCATATGACATGTCAATATAAGTTGTATTCACCATTCCGATTTTATCAGAAATTATGGATAAACCAACTCCTACTTTATTCTTAAAAAATGGCGCATGACCCGCAAACGTAAAAGTCTTTGGTGCTCCATCAATACCTTCCCACTGGTTTCGGTAATGGCCCGTTAAGGTCAATGCATCCCGACTACCAGCATACGCTGGATTGATCGCTAGCTTATTAAACATAAACATCGAATAATGTGGGTCGCCTTGGCCAAACACACTACTAACACTCAGCAATGCTAAAATTGTTATTATTAAATATCTCATATCATTAAGTTTTTAAAAACTACTTATTATTATTTGGCTGGTTAGCCTGTTAGCTAGTTGGCTAGTTAGCTTCCTTCTAACTCAATATTACAATTGAAGGAAGCCAACAGGCTAACTAGCTAACCAGCTAATAGCCTTTACAATTATCTAAAGATCGTAAAGTATCCTTGTGTCTCTTCTGTATCTTGCGGTGACAAACGGATGATATAGAAGTACGTTCCAGATGGTAATAATGCGCCATTGTAAGTACCCTCCCAATTATTCGCATAACCATTTTTCTTGTACACTAAATCTCCCCATCGGTTGTACACTCGGATTTCATTATCTGGATAAGCATCCAAACATGGGATCACAAATGCATCATTATCGCCATCTCCGTTAGGCGTTATGATATTCGGCACCCAACATTCGCCCGTTTGGTCTCGTCCGTTTACTTTGATATTAACCACCGCAGTACTACATTCGTCTGGACAATTTATATTACATACCTGATATTCAAATTGATCTTCTCCAAAGAAGGCCGCATCTGGTTGGTATTCAAATAGTCCATTTTCAAAGTCTCCAACTAACGTTCCATTTCTTGGCTCTGTCAGTAGGGTTAACTCCCACTCTTCTACATTACCAACAAAATCGTTTAGCATAATATTCATGTTGCGAAGCGTGTCCCCAAAGGCTATTTCGTAATTCTCACTTTCCGTTACGATCTCATTCTCTCGGAAAATCACGACACTATCTTGTGAATAATCTTCACAATCTCCTGCACTTAGTGACCATACAAACACACTTCTTCCCATCGGTAGATCATCAACAATCGTTTCTGATTCAAATGGATCAATTATTCTAGCTGTAGAAATACTTGTCCATTTTCCAAATCCAGTTGTTGGTTCTAAAGCTGATAAATTCAGCGTTTCTCCTCCACAACTGTATATCGTATTTTCGAATACAAAGGCATTCAATTCTGGTGACTCACTTACACTCACCATGATTTGATCTTGAGAGTAATCCTCACAAATTCCAAGTGATAAAGTCCAGGTAAATAAGTATTGATTGCCGAATAACATTCCTGTAATTGCTGTATTTGGATCTGTAGGATCTACGATCGCAACTCCTAAGGCTGCTTGGCCTGGTGATTGACTCCAGATTCCCGTAGCTTCACTCGGTATGGCGGCTGTTAGGTTTAACGCTGTACTACCACATTGATCAATATCATTTCCAGCAAAGGCGATATCTACTGGTGCTAGATTTACCGTTACCGTCATTGTATCCGCTGCATAGTCTCTACATTCTCCTTGTGATAAAGTCCAGATAAAGATATTCTCTCCTTCGATCAGATCGCTTGCTTCCGCATTGGCTAGTTCTGGATTAGCAATCGTCGCTCCGGTCGTCGATGTCCAAAATCCGGTGCCACTCGTCGGTGCCTCCGCATCTAGAATCACTACTTGACTCGCACATAAGTCGATGTCTTCTCCCGCATCTGCTGCATTATTCGGTACTGCATCAATTTGTACTATCGTTACTTCAGATGGTAAAGCGCTACATTGTCCTAGCGTAAAGACTACATAATAGTCTCCTGTAAACGTTGCATCTACCTCCGTTATCGTTATCGTCGGATCTGTCGTCGTTCCAATTAAGGCATTCGTAGCTGCATTATACCAATCAAAGCTTACGGTCATGCCTGGAGGAATATTTAGTGGGCTACTTACACTCAACGTAAGGTCACTACCTTCACACCATGGTCCATTATTCACAATAGTTGGAGCGGATGGTCTTTCTTGAACAAATACCGTCGTCGTTTCTGAAACAACTGTCGCACATCCATTCAACTCTACCACTACAAAATAGTCTCCTGATCCATTTTCATCAATATTGATAATCACTGGATTTGGTAAAGTAGAATTAAAGCCATTTGGTCCAAACCATTCATAAGTTGCTCCTGGAATCAATGGTACACTTAAATCTATATTATCACCGACACAAGCAGGGGAAGTAGCACTCGTTGGGTTCGACGTAATCGGTGGCGCTACATTACTAAACACCGTAATTAATTCTCCATTCGAAGGTTGTGAACTACATCCATCCACGGTCACTTCTATTGAATAAATACCCGTATTCGTTCCGTCTACATCTGTGATAAAGAAACTTGGATTATCCGTTGTTCCTAAAATTGTTACGGTACCATCGCTATCTGTAAACATCCAAGTGTACACCACTGGAGTTCCAGTATAAGCTGTACTTGTCAGTTCGATAATCTCTCCTTCACAAACTAAATCTGTGTTAGCTGTCAAAGCTGGAGTTATCGGTGTCGCATCTAAATCGATATTTACGGATTGAGCAGCGGTCGTCATACAACCATCTTCGGTTGTCAAAGTCAACGTATAACTACCTTCAAAATCAGGACTGATATTCGGTAGAATCAAATCAAATGGCCCATCTGAATCAGTTGTTCCAGTATAGCTAAAGCCGTTCGGGCCCGTCCAAGTGTAGCTCATGTTTCCTCCTGTTGGTATCGTGTTGATCGCACTTAGCGTCACCGTCGTTCCTTGACAATAAGTTCCATCTCCACTTACCGCTGAAATCATTGGCTCGGCAAATATCTCTACTTGCGTTACCGCAAAGGTTTCAGATCCACAACCATTTTCATTCTCAACAATTAAATAGAAATCATGTACACCTGGATCTAGGTTACCTATAAATGGATTTTGATTGGTAGAAATCAACATACCCGGAGGTGCTGATTGTGGATTACCATCATACCAATAATAAGTTCCTCCACTAATTTCTCCAGCCGTCAACTGAACAATTGATCCGCTACATAATGGACTGTTGTTTGTCGCCGTAGCAATCGGTAGTTCGTTCACCGTTACGTTGACTGCTTCTGAAATCGGAGTAATACAATCATCTACTGTTACTTCCACATAATATGGTGAAACTGCATCTGCACTGGTTGCTCCAATCGTCAGACTTGCTGTATTGCCTATCACCGATCCCGTTCCATTATACCAAGTATAACTGATACTTGATCCAGAATAAGTCTGTTGGATATTTAAAACAATATCTTCGTCTTCACATACTTCGGCGAATGTTAGAATCGCAGGTTGTATTGGTTGAGAACCGATAATTTCTACATTCACACTCGCAGTTACTATACAACCGCTAACACTCGTTGCAATCAAGGTATACGTTCCATTATTCGCTACATTTACATTTGTCAAAATTGGATTCTCCGCATTTGAACTAAAGTTATTCGGACCACTCCACTCATAACTTACAACGTTTGTTGCATTTGCTAATAAGTTGATCGTTCCTGATTCACAAGTCGCATCCGTGGTTGCTTCTGGTGTAATCGTTGGTTGCTCGAATATATCTAGTGTATAAATATCTGAACTAATTGTACATCCATCTACCATCACCGTCACGGTATAATTTCCTTCATGGATATTCATATCAACTGGACTGATAATAATTTGATTACCATTCGTTCCTGTTACGTTTACGTTACTTGGAACATTCCATTGATAATCTACGGTCGATCCAGTATAAGCAGGAATACTCAATACAATCTGTTCTCCTTCACACGCAGGGCCAGTACTGGTCACTTGTGGCTCAGCTATTGAATTTTGAATACCTGATACTTCCACACTTCCTGTATTCGTACAACCGAACTCATCCGTTACTACTAGTTCGTAAGAACCGTTGTTGGCTTCTGTTGCATTTTCGATGAGTGGATTTTCGATACTAGAAGTGTATCCGTTTGGTCCACTCCATTCATAATTAACTATCGCTCCTGATCCAATATTTGTATTCGCAAATAAAGTCAGATCAGCTGGAGAACAATCCGTGTTCACTGTATAACTTTCTGATGGATTAACTACTGGAGCATCGTTCACTGTAATCGTTGTTGTTGCTACTGGATTAGATATACAACCGGTAGCAGAGATCACCGTCAATTCGTAGGTCGTCGTACTATTTAAGTTAAAGATCGTCGGTGTTTGATCCGTAGAAATTACTGTGTTCGATCCTGCTACTCGCCATTCATAACTTGCTCCCGCTATCACACCAGCGATTAATTGACCATCTTCTCCCGCACAAATAAATCCACTATTGTTAGCCGTAGCAACTGGTAGCTGACCTACTTCTACTGCTGCCGCTACACTTAATGGAGAAGTACATCCATCTACCGTTACCGTCACTCGATAAGGAGAAATTGCGTCTCCATTCAATGGATCAATATCTAGTACTGCGGTATTGCCTATTGGTACTCCCGCTCCATTCGTCCATACATAATCTATGTTTGTTCCAGTATATTGCTCTTGCACTGAAAGTGTAATAATCTCGTCTGCACAAACATCGCTTTCTACCGATATTGTCGGCATCACAGGAGTTGGTGCGATATTATTAATCACGATACTTTCTGTAATGGTACAACCACTTTCGCTCGTAGCTACTAAAGTATACGTTCCATTATTATTTATACTCACATTATTTAATACTGGATTTTCTGCCGTAGCCGTAAAGCCATTTGGACCTTCCCAGTAGTAATCTGTTGTATTTAATGCGTTGGCTGTTAGGCTCAATACTTCGCCTTCACAAATGCTACCTGCCGTAGCGGTTGGTGCAGCCGTTGGTGTTGCAAATACATCGATCGTGTAAGTATCAGATGTCAGGATACAACCATCTACTGTTACCGTTACTTGATAGATTCCTTCGTGAATTGTTTCATCTGCTGGAGTAATGATAATCTGATTAGAATTCTCACCCGTTACGTTTACGTTAGTTGGTAAGTCCCAAACATAGTCTACGTTTGCTCCTGTATATTCTGGCACACTCAATACAATAGTTTCTCCTCCACATGCAGGACCACTACTTGTAATGATTGGTTGTGCTTGTTGATCTACAATGCCCACTACTTGGATACTTTCACTTACCGTACAGCCACCACTTGTGGTTACGGTTAAGGTATAAGAACCATTGTTAGTTTCGTCTGCATTTTCAATTAATGGATTAGCAACGTTGGCTGTATAACCGTTTGGTCCAATCCATTCGTAGCTCGTTATATTTCCAACACTTACATTGGCAAATAATTCTAAGTTAGATGGAGAACAATCTCCGTTCAGACTATAAACAGCGGTTGGTGCAGTGGCTGGTGTTTCTTCTACCGTAACCGTTGTTGTTGCTACCGGATCAGAAATACATCCATTATTGATCACCGTTAATTCGTAGGTCGTTGTTCCTACTACATCCGTAATTATTGGATTTTGTAGTGTAGAAATAATCGTTGAACTACCTGCTATTCTCCATTCGTAGCTTGCACCACTTACAAAGGTTGCTGATAGCTCTGTAGCATCTCCTTGACAAATTGCTCCAGCGTTAAATGCTTGTGCTACTGGTACTTCATTGATTGTCAACGCGACTGCGTCTGAGATACTCGTACAACCGTTCGCATCTGTTACTCGTACGCTCCAGTCTCCTGGCAAGTAAGCATCACTACTAATCGGTAAACTAGTCGAACTAGTCGTAGTTGTTAATCCAGGTAAAGCAAGCGTCCCTGTAGAAGAACCAAGTGGTCCGATCCATTCGTAAAGCGATCCCATCGCACTTGTTGTTAAAACAATATTTTCTCCTTCACAAATATTCGCTGTAGCAATCGTTGGTGGTTCAGGTGTTTCTAAAATATTAGTTACCGTAATACTCTCCGTAATTATACAACCCGTTCCGCTCGTTACGGTCAAGATATATTGTCCATTATTTGCAGGAGTCGCATTGATAATATTTGGATTTTCTAAACTAGAATTAAATCCATTTGGTCCCGTCCATTGGTAAGATAAAATACCTTGTCCGTTCGCATTCGCTGTCAATGCTAAATCTCCGTTTTCACAAATTGTACTAGCCGTTGCTACTGGTGCAGCCGTCGGTGTATCAAATACATCTACCTCGATCGTTTGACTTTCTAAAATACAACCATCTACTTCTACTGTTACCATATAGGTTCCTGTATGGGTCGCGTCGTCTACTGGAGTAATTACTATTTCATTCGTATTTAATCCGGTGATATTTGTCGTGGTTCCACTTGGTGTGGTCCACGTGTACGTCACATTGGTTCCACTAAAGCTTGCTATATTTAAAGTAATGATCTCGCCTTCACAGGCAGGTCCACTACTCGCAATTACCGGTTGAGCTACTGTATTAGTAACCGTGTTTACTGTCATGTTTCCTGTCGCGGTACAGCCGTTATCATCCGTGATGATTAAAATATAATTTCCGTTCGCCGCTTCGGTTGCATTGGCAATCACTGGATTAGCATCTGCTGAACTAAAGCCGTTAGGGCCACTCCATTCATACGTATTTACCGTTCCACTTCCGTTGGTGATATTCGCAAATAATTCTAAATCACTTGCTGCACAATCTGTCGCTACTAGGTAAGTAGA